>NZ_CP014282.1:4685000-4985000 GCF_001595725.1 Bacillus thuringiensis | reverse complement strand
TTGTACATACGGATCATGTAATATTTGCTCTATAATTGGTAACATGTTTTGTTCAAATGGAATGTCGATAGGAAATGGCTTTTGTGAGCCAGGTTTGATTCCATATCGGACAAATTTGTGATGTGTATTTTCTTCAGACTTGAGCATAATTAATTTATATCGATTGTCATCACCAGCGAGTGAAAAGTCAATGGAAGTAGCGTCGTATGCTACTTCATCTTTATATATATACGGTTTTGGTGTACCGATCCAGTCTACTTTTGCTTCTACATTCATGGATATAACCTCCTTATATGTATTATAAAAAAATAAAAGCCAGCTCTCAACAAGGAGAACTGGCTTCAGCAGTCATTGGTTATTTTAAAATTTTCACTTTAACAGTTTTGCGTCCCCATTTTTGAGCAGCACTATCTGATCCAAGCAGGATGTCGATACGGTTACCTTTAATTGCACCACCAGTATCTCCAGCGATAGCTTCTCCGTAACCTTCTACCCATACTTTAGATCCTAATGGGATTACTTTCGGGTCAACAGCGATCATTTTCATGTTTGGATTCGCAGTTAAATCATGACCCATTGCAGTTAATACACGGCCGCCATATGTGCCACCGTTTTCGCTCGGGTGAGCTGTATATGCTGTAGCTACCACAGTTAACTCACGACCACCAGATGGTGTGCTAGTTTCAGCAGCTTTCACAGCAGGCTTAGCAGCTGGTTTTGCTTGTGCTGCAGGTGTTTGAGCCTTAGCTGGTGCTTCAGCTTTAGCAGGGGCAGTTGTTTCTTGTTTCTCAATCACAGGTGCTGTACCTGTTAAGAAAGGAACATGAACATAAGCTGTTTTCCCGTTATATTCAAATTGTAACCACTCATTTTGTACTTGGTTCGTTGTTTCGATTACATCGTCTTTCTTCAACTTTCCAAGAATTTCTGAGTTTGTGTTCGCTTCAGCACGTACGTTTAATACGTTAGCTGTTACGTAGTAGATGCTTTTTGTGAACTCTGCACTTACGAATGCGTCTTTACCGTCTAAAGTAACTTTTGACCATCCGTTTTCTGTATTTTGAACATCTATTTTATTACCGTTTAGTAATTTACCGACAACTTTTGATTCCGTAGTAGGGTTTTCGCGTACGTTTAGTACGTCTGTTGTTACAACAGTTTCTGCATTAGCAGATGATGTGAAAATCCCAAGACCAAAAACTGCTGCTGTTGCTATACCAATTAATTTTTTCATGATAGCCTCCATTGCGTTTGTTTTCGTGTCCTCATTATAGCAACAGATTTTTTCGGATTTGGGGAAAACACACAATTACAAACCATTCGTAATCAGTCGTTAATATCCTGTAATATAACAAAAAATATAGGAAAGCGTTTTTCATTCTATATGACTCATAGGTTTCTAGTTATATTCGAAATATTTAATACAACATGTTTTTTTCGACGTAAATAAAAATATTACAAGGGTGTTACATGATGTTTACTAAACGATTACATTCCTTGAGTATTTTACCGTTTTATGGGTAATATAGTTATATAAACATAAACATTTTGTTTGTGAAGCTATAAACACGTGCTATATACTAGCAAAAAAACCGCATAATTGTTACAAAACGAAAGGGTTGCAAGGAAGAACTTTGCCCTTTTTTACATATGTAACACATCCTTTTTTAGGAAAATACATTCCTATCCGCGTTTTTCTCACACAATTTGACAGCAGTATTTCTAACTTGTAGCTCTTGCAGAGTGAAAAGGTTATACGAAAGGTAAGGCTGTCCATAAGAATTCGAATTGGTGAAGGTGAAAGTAAGAAAATCACCGCAAAATTATAGTTTTCTATCCGATTTTACATATCGGAATTTATGTTATTTACAAAAACGAAACCTACGAAGGGGGATTTGATGAGGAAACTGACAAAAACATTCATCGTTTCATTAACATTATGTATTGCATTTACAATTTGGGGGATTATTCCCGAATCTATTATTGGAAAAGGTAGCTTAGGAAATGTAACAACCGCAATTCAAACTGCATTAGTTAGTAAGTTCGGGTGGTTTTATATTATTTCCGTTTCTATTATTTTAGGTGTGTCTATCTTTTTAATTGTTTCGAAATACGGTTCTATTCGTTTAGGTAAAGATGATGACGAACCTGATTATAGTTATATGACATGGTTTGCTATGTTATTTAGTGCTGGTATGGGTATCGGCTTAGTCTTCTGGGGCGTTGCCGAACCATTAAACCATTTATACGCACCTCCGTTTGGAGAAGGTGCAACTGAGGAAAGTGCGCGCCTTGCACTGCGTTTTTCATTTTTCCATTGGGGATTACATCCTTGGGGACTATATGCGTTTGTAGCGTTATGTATTGCTTACTTTACCTTTAGAAAAGGAAAAGCAAGTACGATTAGTGCGACAGTAGGTCCGTTATTTAAGGGCGGGGAACACGGGCGTATTGCTCATTCATTTGATGTGTTAGCTGTTTTCGCAACTGTGTTTGGTGTTGCAACGTCATTAGGTCTCGGGGCGAAACAAATTGCAGGTGGTGTTAGTTATTTAACATCTATCCCGAACTCATTAACGACTCAGTTAGTTATTATTGCAATCGTAACAGTATTATTTATGTTATCTGCGCAAACAGGTCTTGATAAAGGAATTAAATATTTAAGTAATACGAACATTATTTTTGCGTTTGCACTTATGATTATTGTATTATTTGCGGGTCCAACAAACTTTATTATGAATTACTTCACTTCAACAATCGGTTCTTACATTCAAGAATTGCCAAGCATGAGCTTCCGTTTAAGTCCATTAGACGAAGGTGGAAACCAATGGATTCAATCGTGGACAATTTTCTATTGGGCATGGTGGATTGCATGGTCACCGTTCGTAGGTACGTTTATTGCTCGTGTTTCACGAGGACGTACCATTCGTGAGTTTGTAATCGGTGTGTTACTCGTACCGACAATAATTGGTGCCCTTTGGTTCTCTGTTTTCGGCGGAACAGGTATTCATATGGAGCTGTTTGGTGATGCACATATCTTTGAAAAAATTAAAGAGATGGGAACAGAAGTAGGATTGTTTGCTATGTTTGATCAGATGGGAAGCTTTGGATCAGCTTTATCTGTTCTAGCGATTCTTCTTATTTCTACATTCTTTATTACATCTGCAGATTCTGCGACATTCGTTTTAGGGATGTTAACGACACATGGTAGTTTAAACCCACCAAATCGCATTAAAATGATTTGGGGTATCGTTCTAGCCGCGCTAGCTTCTATCTTATTATATGTTGGTGGATTAGAAGCCTTACAAACGGCAGCTATCATTGCAGCATTCCCGTTCGTTTTTGTTATTTTCTTTATGATGGCAGCATTATTTAAAGAGTTACAAAAAGAAGGACGTAGGAAGCGTCATTAATAATAGAAGGAAAAGAGCTGATTTCATATCAGCTCTTTTTTTATACCTCTATTTGCCGAGCAGTAAGAACACCACCTCAAAATTCAGCAAAAGCAAATAAGTCGAGCTACTTGTAAAAGCCCGATTGGTGATGGCTAATTAAAGTTTCACTTTATATAGAAGGAATTTGAAATGCGGGTAGGGGAAATAAAATACTTTATCATATAAGTAGTATGCCTTTTATACGAAGGGAAATCGATTAGTTTCGACAATTTTCGATATCTTTCAAATTCTATTCATATTTTTGACAAAAAATTGTCGGAAATGTGTTGTCACTTTTATATATATGTGCTATATTATTTCCTGTAAGCGATTTCAAATAGTTTTAAAGCGCATTCAAGGGGGACATCTAGAATAATGAAACGTTACGAAAGAAAGTGGAAGCATATTTGTTTGAAACGTGTGGCACATCGTAGTGTCCAAGAAAGCACGGAACCTAAGACTGAAACGCGCAAAGAACAGCAAGAGAAGCAATTGGTTCTACAAAAATAGCAATCACTTTTTCGTATATAAATGAAGGTCGATCGTTCGTTGGGGGATGGACGTGAAATTACTTTCAGCTAAGGGGTATTGTCTGATATATAATTTATACGGCAATAAATAAGCACAGAGCATACGGCGCTCTGTGCTTATTTTTATTATTTATCTTTTTTAAATCGAACTGTCTTATCCCAGCCAATGACTTGTTTCTTGCTCTTTGCACGTAAGTATAAGATTAAGCTACGAATAAATAAGTACGTAAAGAGCTGTGCGTACGTAAAGTACATAATAACGCTAATAAAAATATTAGTCGGTGTAAAGGTTCGTTCGACACTCTGGGCACTAAATAATTGAGAAACATATGTAATATATGCGACATACCACATAAATAGTAGCGGAATGCTATATTGAATTTGGAATATCCCGAGTAGCCCAATTACAAACCAAACGTTTGAAATGATTAGGAATAGCCAAAATACAACATACACTAGAACTTGTTGTAAGGAATGAACAAGCAGCTTTCCTTTAAAGAAACTTAATGATGAGAACATTTTTTCTAAAATATATAAATTCCCTTGGAGCCAACGTGTACGTTGTTTAATAAGAATTTTTAAATGCTCTGGTTCTTGTTCCCAAGTAACTGATTCTGGGACGATTGGTAAGAGATAACCTTTTTGTGTAATTCGTAATGTTAATTCAGCATCTTCTGCAATTGCATAAGGATCATAGCCACCAAGCTCTTCTAGTGCGGAGCGACGAAGAAGCATATTTGTTCCTGTCAGTGAGCCTGTTTGGAATAGTAACCAGCGTCCAGATTGCATAAGGAGCTGGAAGATTTGAAATTCCAGTGAAATCATTCGCGTCAGCCAGTTTCGCTTTTCGTTTACTGTACGAACATGTCCAACAGCTCCAACAGCATCTTCAGTTGTTTCAGCGTGCTCTACAAGCATTCGCAGTGCGTGTGGTTCAGGTTGGTTATCTGCATCGTACACACAGAAGTATTCACCATCTGAAATACTAAGCCCATAGTTTAGTACACGTGATTTACCCTTCGGTTCACCAGGGGGAACACGAATGTGGCGAATATGAGCATAAGCCTTGTCAAAATCATCGCCGATTTCAGGTGTTTCGTCTTGAGAGTTATCATTTAATAAATAAATAGTTAGCTTTCCAGGATACTCAATCTTAGCCATTGCTTCTAAAGTATCTTTAATAACGACGCCTTCATTATGGGCAGGTATGAAAATATCGACGCTCGGATAATGTTCTAATGTACGATCTTTTCGTTTACTATTTCGGTGAATTAGGCCCGCGATTGTTAAGAAAGAGTAGTAAACGAGTAAGCCAGAGAATAGAAAAGCCGTAAAAATAAGTACATATTTAATTGAAAATGTGATACTGATCCAAAAAACGAGTACGCAAAACAGAAGGAATAAAAGAAGTATAACGAGAGTCATCATAACAGGGTCTGTCCTTTGTTTCCAATTTGCTCGCGTGAAATTTTTATATCTCGGATTGCTTCAGCAGCAAGCCATTGCTCCATTTTTGGCTTTAGGCGGTTCATTACAATGTCAGCACCAGCTTCATTTGTGTTTTGTAATAAAATAACTAGCGTATTATTATCATATTCAGCAGCAAGGTCAAAATCATTCCTTACCGTTTCAACTAATAAGGAAGCTACACGGTCCATAACACTTTCCTTCGTATATTTACTAAAGGAAGTGAAATCAAAGTAAATGATAAAGCCTGTTTCATTACGACGATTCATTGCAGTCGTTAATAACGCTTGGCGTCTCTCGAATTCTTGTCTTGTTAGTAATTTGGATTCTCCAATATATTGTTCCAATGTTCTCACACGCTCAGTTAAAGTTTTATTTTCATGAATCACTTTTTTCAATAGGTGAGTTGTTATATATACAATGAAGAAGTTAGCTGCCATCAGGAAGTGGATAATCATATATTGCCATTGATCTGATGTACTCCATAAATGAAGCCATGCTTGATAAAACAAATAAAATACGGAAATAATGGTTCCTAGTATGAAGAAAACAAATGCTGTTTTGTCAGCTAAAAATAAGAATAGTACGTTTACGATTACGTATATTATTGTAAAAATGAGCGCATGTTCATATTTCGTCACATATACAGTAGTAAAATAAAATACAATTTGTAAAATCCACATAGAGAGGATTTTATAGAACTTATCTTTCACAAAACTTTCCTCCTTAAAGCTATTTCATCAATAGATACTTGTAGTATGCGCAATTATTAAGAAATTGACCATGCCGTGAAACTCTTTTGAAGGGCAACAACAAGTAGTATCTCTATTTTCATAAGAAAAATAAAAAGACTTAAACATTATTGTATCATAATGTACTTATATTTAGGATAAATTGATTAATAGATACATAAAAGACGTTTGGATTGCATGAAAAAAGTCTCCTCTTGTAGAAAGAGAAGACTCTATATAAGTTTATAGGAACATCATACCTGCAACTGCTGCATTTAAGAAGTTCGCTAATGTACCAGCGATAACTGCTTTAATCCCTAATTGTGCAATTTGTTTACGGCGAGTAGGAGCTAGTGTTCCTGTTACACCTAATTGAATTGCGATAGAAGAGAAGTTTGCAAATCCACAGATTGCGAATGTTAAAATTAGATTTGTTTTGTCAGAGAACTCTGCCATGTGTGGTCCTAAGTTTGCGTATGCAACGAATTCGTTGATTGCAAGTTTTTGACCGATAAAGCTTGCTGCTTGTATCGCTTCACCAGGAGAAACCCCGATTAAGATTGCGAATGGTGATAATAAGTAACCAAAGATTAAATCGAGGCTAAGTTTAATATCGAACAGAGAACCAACCCATCCTAATAATCCATTTAATAAAGCGATTAATGCGATGAAAGCCATTAACATTGCTGCTACGTTAATAACAAGTTGCATACCTTCAGATGCGCCGCGTGCAGCTGCATCAATAACATTTGCGTCTTCACGTTCTGTAGAAAGTTCAACGTTATTATCTACTTTTTCTGTCTCTGGCATGATTAGTTTCGCAATTAATAAGCTCGATGGAGCCGCCATAATTGCAGCTGCTAATAAGTGCTCTAACGGAATACCCATTGCTGCATAACCGACAAGAACAGATCCAGCAACAGCTGTCATACCGCTTACCATAATAGTGAAGAATTCACTATTTGTTAAGCGTGCTAAGTAAGGTTTAATTAAGATTGGAGCTTCAGTTTGTCCTAAAAATACAGTCGTTACTGAGTTTAGGCTTTCTGCTTTAGAAGTTCCAAGAAGTTTACTTAATGCACCACCAACGATGCTAACAAATTTCTGCATAATACCAAAATAATATAAGATTGCTACTAATGAACTAATAAATACGATTGGAAGTAGTGCTTGAATAAAGAATACAAATCCCCAAGGTCCCTTTGCGTTGACTAAATCCCCAGTAACGAACTTAATACCCTCGTAAGAAAAATTAATTAATCCTTGAACACCGTCAGCAGCGTGTTTTAAACCTGCTTTACCAGCGTCCCATCGTAATACGATAAATGAAAATGACATTTGTAATGCTAGCGCAATTAAAATTGTGCGCCAATTAATAGCTTTGCGGTTGGAAGATAGTAAGAAAGCAATTGCTAATACTCCAATCAAGCCGCCAATTCCCCATAAAAGATTCATGCAGTGTATGCTCCTTCCTCATAGTAAAAACAGTGTATAAACCAGTTGTCTATACGTTTACGAATATAACATCTTTAGTAACTTATCATAATGGACATCGGAGGTCAAACGTCTAATGAAAAGTTTAAATAAAAAGAAAATTCTTCAAAAAAACACATATAAAATAAATAGACATGAAATAGGTTATGTTTTTTATGAAAATATATACATTATGATAACGTTATGCATTGTTTTTGCAGAATAAAGTGTATGAAATAGAAGAATGGATACATTATTTTTGTAGAGAGAAGGTAGGAGAAAGGGAGTAATATGTTGAACTCATAGCAAAAAAGCCTTCTAGTAAACTAGAAGGCTTTGAAACTATTAATTAAGGTGCTTTCGTGTATCCTAAGAAGTGGCTCTTCCAATAAGATTTACTTAATGAATCGATTGCGACACCTTTATCTCCAGCTTGGATAAACGATCCGCCTCCAAGGTAAATACCCATGTGTGAAGGACCAGATTTATAAGTGTTTTGGAAATAAATTAAGTCACCCGGTTGTGGACTTGAAGTTTTTGGTAGGCTACTCCAGTATCCCGCAACACTTTGACGGCTAATGTTATGACCAAATTTCTTAAATACGTGGTAGATGTAGCCACTGCAGTCTACGCCGTTGGCAGAAGTTCCGCCCCAAACGTATGGTACACCTTGCATTGATTTTGCGTATGCAAGTACGGAAGAACTGTCGCCGCTATTGTTGCCTGTATTATTATTGTTGTTATTGTTTTGATTGTTATTTTGGTTATTGTTAGGCTTATTATCTACTGCGCCTCCAACTGGTGTTTTAGACAGATAACGTGTTCCGATATAACCAGTTTGACCGTTGTAGTTAATTTTGCTCCATCCAGAGTTTTCAGAGATTACTTGAACCTTCTGTCCTTGTGGAAGTGCGCCTATGATTCTATAATTTGTACCTTCGCCGCTACGTACATTTAGTGCAGAAGCATTAATGTAGTAGTCGCCAATTGCACCTTGGTTAGGTTTTTCAGGTTGTTTTGGTTGCTCAGGAGTAGTAGTGCCACCTTTAACGAATTTTACAAATTCGCTACTAACAAAGCCTGTTTTTCCTTGGTAATTCACTTTAAACCAACCGTTTTCAGATCCAACTACGTTTAATGTTGTACCGTTTAAAACGCCACCAATTACACTATGGTAAGCGGCAGGGCCTGTACGAACACGTAAAGATGTAGCGTTAACCACGTAAGAACCACCAGTTTGAATAGTTCCATTATTGTTTTGCTCTTGTTTGTTGCCTTCTGTAACGTTTTCGTTGGAACCGCCTTTTGTTACATAGTCTTTGCTTACATAAGCAGTTTGTCCTGCGTAATTGATTTTGAACCAATCTTGAACTTCTCCAACAACTTGTACTACTTGTCCTTTTGTAATAGAACCTACAGTTGTGTGAGAAGTGCTAGGACCTGTACGAACGCGAAGGGAAGATACATTTACTGTATAGTTTCCGCTTGCTGGTTTTACTTCTTGGTTGTTATTATTCGTATTGTTGTTTGAAGAACCCGCATTAGAAGAAACGCCAGATACGAATTCGCCACTTACATAACCTACTTGTCCATTATGGTTAATTTTCACCCAACCATTTTCTTGTCCAATTACGTTTAATGTTTGTCCTTCATATACACGTCCAGAAACAGAACTAGATGTGTTAGGAGCTGTACGTACACGTAATACATCAGCGGTAACTTTATTGTTTCCACCTGTACTTACATTGTTGTTTGCTGCTCCACTTTTTGATACAAATTCGCCACTAACAAAGCCTGTTTGTCCATTAATGTTAATTTTGAACCAACCATTTTCTTCGCCAATCACGTTTAATGATTGACCGTTATAAACGCGTGAGATGATGTCGTGAGAAGTGCTTGATCCTGCACGAACATGTAATACGCTCGCGTTTACCTTATAAGATGAGCTGTTTGATGCAGAAGCTTGGACAGTTGTAGCAGCTTTTTGTGTATTTTGTTCAGGTGCAGCTTGAACACTATCAAGTGTAGGTGCTGCTCCTCCTGCTACAGACACTGCCGCAAGACCGGCAAGATACTTTTTCATAATTTGTCGATTCCTTTCTGTCTGTAATGTAGTGAAGAAATATTTACCAACTGTTAAAAATTCTAAAGAGCATGTCGATTACTGTCAAGACTTATATAGGAATCTGAATATGACAAAAAGATTACAAGAAAAAAATCAAGGCATAAAATTACACCTTGATTTCCATTTAAATGCATATATTGAATATGAAAGGACAGAAATTATTCGTGTTTAAGAAGAGGCCATATTGGATTGTAACAAGATTTGATTAAAAGATTTTTGCAGTTTTTTGGTGATAGGCCCAACTTGCCCATCTTGAATCGCGGTCCCATCAAGGTGGGTCATTGGTAAAATTTCAATCGTTGTGCCTGTAAAAAAGCATTCATCTGCTTGATAAACGTCACGAACGCTGAAAAGTTCTTCCTGTACAGGAATGTGAAGAGTATTCGCTAAAGAAAGGACATATTGACGAATAATGCCATTTAAAATAAGGTGATTGGCTGGATGTGTGTAAAGAGTTCCGTGTTTAATTAAAAAGAAGTTGGAATGGCTTCCTTCCGTTACAATACCATTCCTTACGAGAAGTGCCTCTTTACAACCTTTCCGTTCAGCTTTCGTAGCAGCTAGTACGTTTGGTAATAAATTTAATGATTTAATGTCACAGCGTAGCCATCGAGTATCGGGTTCTGATATAGCACGTATACCATATTCAATCCATAATGCTGGTCTTTCTTTTTTTGTAATATAGGCATAAATTGTCGGAGGGTTGTCATATGAAAATATATGTGTGCGAGCTTGTACACCACGAGATACTTGCAAATAAATTGTGCCATCTTCATGGAAATGATTTCGTTCAATTAATTTGTAAAGTAAAGTGATGAGCTCAGCTTTTGAGAAAGGGAGCGATAATTCTATTTCTTCCATGGAGCGATATAATCTCGTTATGTGCGGATCTAATAAGTGAAAGTTCCCTTTATATAGGCGAATCACCTCGTAGACACCATCTCCGAACTGCAAACCTCTCTCTTCAAGTTCTATGTACGTTTGTTGTTTTGTTGTATCAATAACTTCATCATTCCAAAGTACAAATTTTTCGTATGCCAATTTCCGTCCCATCCTTTCGTAAGTACGTAAGTAACGTGAAACTTTCATTCATGCGAGATAAAAATCACTATAGTAATTTTTATGTAAGCAATTCTCTACATATGACCGTATATGTATTTGTAAATCATAGAGAAGTAAGGATGATTTACCCCGCATTAACGGGCAGTAAAACTTCCACTTAAAAATTAGGGTGGAGCAAAGAAGTGAATTGGGCGAATAACTGCCCGATTGGTAAGGGCTGATTAAAGTTTCACTTTACAGCATTTTGTATATACAAATTCGAAAATAAGAATGAGAATCCTGCTTTTAAATAAAAAAAGCAACATTCTTATGGAATGCTGCACAAGGAGGGTAGCTATCTTTCATAGGGACATTGTCTTGTTGAATGTTTTGTGTATGGAAACAAAACATGTTGAAAGACAATTATAAGAAAGTAGAAACAAAAGATTTACACATTTCTTTAAGGGATCTTACGAAAGATGAAAGATAAGAAATATGTAGAACCTCGTTTACATATTTTATTATAGAGATTCTTCATTAACGCTATGTGAACATTTGGTAAAGGTTATGTAATTTTAAAGTTAATGAATATAAGTAGTTGTATGGAAGAAAATAAAAAAGAGGCTGAGATTACTCAGCGCTCTTCTTTTCTTCTTTAATAACTGTTTTTACTTCACCAGTTTTAATCTTATTACTTTCAGAGAAGCGAAGTAAGTCACCTTCAATGATTTTATCAGACATGTTCAATTCATTTTGGGCACGATCAATTAGTGGTTGAGATTCTTCTTTCGGTAATTGTACAACTTCGCCAGTAGCACGATCGTAGAATGTACTGTTTGTGTACATGTATTTATCTGTAACGAAGCTACCGTCACGAAGAACAACAAATCCTTTATTATCAGGTGAGAATACATCATGACCGAATCGAACGTCATTTGTAGAATCTACACCAAGTAAGTTTAGAATAGTTGGTTTAATATCAATTTCTCCAGTTGGTTTCGAAATTGTTTTACCTTCTTTTTGACCTGGAACGTGAATAAACATCGGTGTTTTTTGTAAGTTCATATGGTCAAATGCAGTGATTTCTTCTTTTCCTAAGAACTGTGCCATTGCACGGTTATGGTTTTCAGAAATACCGTAGTGGTCACCGTAGAATACGATTACTGAGTTGTCGTAAATACCTTCTGCTTTTAGACGCTCAATAAAGTGTTTCATTGCTTCGTCTAAGTAACGAGCAGTTACCATGTAACGGTCAAATACTCCATCACCAGAATTATATTCGTCGATTAATTTTGTACTGTCATCGTAAGTGAATGGGTAATGATTCGTTAAAGTAAGGAAGCGAGTATAGAATGGTTGCTTCACTTGTTTTAACATATCAATAGATTGATCGAAGTATTCGATATCTTTTAATCCCCAGTTTAATTTTGTTTCTGGCGTAATCTTGTAGTCAAGCTCGTTGTAGTAACGATCATAACCAAGTGCTGGATACATAATGTTACGGTTCCAGAATGTTGCGTTGTTTGCGTGGAATACCGACGTGTGATACCCTTGCTGACGTAAAATTTCTGGAGTTGCTGTATATTCATTATTACCGTGTGTGAAGAATACAGCACCGCGGTCTAGTGGGTATAAAGAAGTATCTACTAGGAATTCAGCATCAGATGTTTTACCTTGCCCAGTTTGATGGAAGAAGTTATCAAAGTAATAACTTTCTTTCGTAAATTGGTTTAAGAATGGTGTAACTTCTTGTCCGTTAACTGTTGCGCCAATTAAGAATGTTTGTAATGACTCAAGAGAGACAACAATTACGTTTTTCCCTTTTGCAGTACCGAACATATTTGGATCTGGTTTACTTTGTGTTGTTTTCACGTAGTTTTCTGTTTCTTGTAATTTACTACCGTCAGCGAATGCTTTTTGTGAACTTGATTTTGCTTGTAAGCCAAGATCGTATACTTGGTGTACATATAATCCTAAGTTTTTAACAAGCATAACGCGGTCGAATGAACGTGTTAATAATTCTGGACGTTCAGCTTCTGCAAGTCCTAAGTTTGCGAAGAAAATAGCAACTGTTGATACGAAGTATAGGGAACGCATCGGGCGTGCTACACGCTCTGTAGGTGCAAAGTTTTTCATTTTCTTCAACAGAACGAAGAATATGATAATGTCTGCAAATGCAAGAATAATTTTGTAGTTAAATAATTCTTTTACACTAGAACCTAAACTTCCAAAGTTAGATGTTTGTCCTAGCACCGGTAAAGTAACGAAGTCATTGTAGAATCCGTAGAACATTACGTTACCAACAAGAACGATTGTTAAGACAAAATTAATTCCAAGTGCTATATAGTTACGTTTTTTCCCTTTTGCAAATAATGCAAGACCAACAAGCAGTAATGATGCTGCTAATGGGCTAAGGAATAAAATGAATTCTTGCATGAAAGATTCAAGTTTTAAATCAAAGCTTGTGCGTGTAATAAGGTAAGTTTTCAGCCATAAGGCTAAAGCTACGAATACAGTGAAACGCACATTTTGAAATTGTGATTTCAAGGTTTCTTTCATTCATTTCCACCCTTTCTCTATCAGGCTTGGTCGATTTTGGAGCGAAAAATGCTAAAATAAAAAATACATAGTTTTCTTGGCCATAATTAAAGGTTCTATATTCACCCATATACGACTATAACTATGCATACCCTTTTGGTTTCTTTTGTTGCTCATAAGCATAACGTCATTTCTGTATTATACAACAAAATTCATTTCTGAGAAACACTATAACATTTTACATTTTTTGTATAAGATTTGTCACTACCAGAGAAAACTTTAACATTCGTTTATATGTCCGTCAACTAGAAAATATAACAAAGGTAGAGCAGAATGTTAAGTGGAAGTGAAAATTTTCTTTGTTGAGAAATAAGAAATGAAGATGGGTAAGGGTTATCTAGAAATCTATTATATGAAGGAAATCGTGTGAAAATTAACGAACACTTGTTCTTTTTTAGTTTGTTTGTTACAATGAAAGTTCATTGATAGGTTTTGTGTAATTTCCATGAACTTTTACTGATAACATATTCTAGCTTATTTCTTTTTAAAAATAGGGAGGCTTTTACATGAAACAAAAATTTTCAGTTGAAGCGTTTTGGAAGAAAGTAAAACATGTTGCAAAGCAAGCAGGGCAGTCGGTCATTTATGCAAGTTTATTACTGTTTTACGTTTTACAAAGACCCGATGTTCCAAAACGAGTGAAAATTATTGTAATTGGAGCACTTGCTTATTTTATTGCACCGATTGATGCGATTCCAGATTTCATTGCTGGAATTGGCTATACGGATGATTTGGGGGCGTTAACGGCCGCACTAATACAGGTGTCGTTATACGTCAATGAAGATGTGAAAAATAAGGCACGAGTGAAGTTGGCAGAATGGTTTGGTTCGGATATAGACACAACATTTATCGATCAGAAATTAGGTCAATAGGTGAAACCTGTCATAAGGTGACAGGACGAACGTAAGCGAGGAAGTGCATTATGCCATCAGGAAGAACGCATACGAAAATAAACTTAATATCCCTTCCGGTTGTTTTGTTTTTGCTCTTTTCGTATGGATTAACAAATTTTGATTTTTTATTAACTTTTGCAATTGGTTTTTTAGTAGGTACTTCATTTTTAACACCAGATTTAGATACGTACAGTAATGCTTATAACAAATGGGGTTTCTTACGTATATTTTGGTATCCTTATAAGAAAGTAATGCCGCATCGATCTTTCTTTACGCATACGATTATACTTGGTGATGTGATTCGTATTGCGTACATGTTAATCGTCTTTTCTCCATTTTTATTTCTATTAAATGTAATCGCACTGGATGGTAATTTAATAGAAATTGCGAAGAAACATGAGGTTGAAATTGTAACGTTCTTAATGGGAATTGTTGTGGCAAGTACGCTCCACATTATAGCGGATAAAGTGAATACGCGCCGAAAGAAAATGATGAGAAAAAAGAAGAAACGCAGGAGATAAAGTGAACGAATTTGGAAAAGGCCCCTTGCAATTTACAAGGGGCCCTTTTTAAACAAACATTTGTTTAAAATTAAGCTTTCAGCACTTTAATTCCTTTTACAATGTTCCAGATGAAGTAGTATAAGCTGATGATTCCGCAAATAGCTAAGACAATCATTGATCCAATTCCAAGTGTTACATCTGGTTGATCAGATCCAAGACCCATAATTCCTAAAATAGTTACGCCAATGAATGTAGCGATACTTGGAATGATGTGTGTCCATAGAGCACGTTTTGCATGTGGTTTTGTTTCAGCGTCTCCCACAATCCAAACGATAATAGGGAATAAGATAGGGGCAAATAGTACACTAAAGTATGATAACGCAGCTAATATTTTATTTCCGTTCATATATATCACCTCATGAATAATTTCTGTTGTTATACTATTATTATGCAATAATTTTGGCAAACTTCCTATCGATAAACATTACAAGAACGTGACGATTTTGTAAGATTTTCTATTAAATAATAAAATTTTCAAAAAAATCTTTTTTAATAGAAATTGTTATGGTACAGTATAAATGAAAGTTGTTGAAAACGTTTTCTTAAACGTTTTTTTATTTTAGGCTTAAAGGTATGATGACCTGATAGCCTATTGATGAGGTTATTCTATTTAAAAGGGGATTCTTTAGGGGGAGAGAACAATGAACACATGGACACAAGTTTATGATCCATTCGGAAACATTTGGATTTCGGCAGCGGTCGCACTTATTCCGATTATCTTTTTTTTCTTAGCTTTAGCAGTTTTCCGCATGAAGGGGTATGTAGCAGGATTTATTACAGTTGTACTTACAGTTTTAGTAGCGTTATTCGCTTATAAAATGCCGTTCAAGATGGCAATGGCAGCAACCGGGTACGGTTTTTTGTACGGGTTATGGCCAATTGCTTGGATTATCATTATGTCCG
This sequence comes from Bacillus thuringiensis, assembly GCF_001595725.1. GTDB lineage: Bacteria > Bacillota > Bacilli > Bacillales > Bacillaceae_G > Bacillus_A > Bacillus_A thuringiensis_K. The sequence goes on along the minus strand of NZ_CP014282.1, from coordinate 4,969,242 downwards.
TATTTTTATATAAAATTTCTGTAAAAACAGGTCAATTTGATGTGATTCGTGCATCGGTATTATCGATTACGAACGATCATCGTCTACTCGTTATTTTAATTGGATTTTCATTTGGAGCATTTTTAGAAGGAGCGGCAGGATTTGGGGCACCAGTAGCGATTACAGCAGCGCTTCTTGCGGGTCTTGGGTTAAATCCTTTATACGCAGCAGGTCTTTGTTTGATTGCAAATACTGCACCAGTGGCGTTCGGAGCGATGGGAATTCCGATTACAGTTGCTGGACAAGTAACAGGTATTGATCCACATAAAATTGGACAAATGGCTGGGCATCAATTACCGTTCCTATCATTATTTGTTCCATTCTTTATCGTATTTTTAATGGATGGATTTAAAGGTATAAGACAAACGTGGCCTGCGTTACTTGTAGCGGGTAGTTCATTTGCGATTACGCAGTTCATTACAGCAACATTTTTAGGGCCGGAACTTCCGGATATTACATCGGCACTTGTAAGTTTAATTAGTTTAGCGCTGTTCTTAAAAGTTTGGCAGCCGAAAGAAACTTATCAATCCGGGCAAGCAAATAGTGAAGTAGCAGCAACGACAGCAGCATCGATGCCGAAATTAACGTTTGGAAAAGTGGTGAAGGCATGGTCTCCATTTATCGTATTAACGGTTATGGTAGTCATTTGGAGCCAAAGTTTCTTTAAGGCATTATTCGCTCCAGGAGGGGCTTTAGAAAGTCTTGTATTTAAGTTTGAAATTCCAGGTCTACATAATTTAGTAATGAAAGCAGAGCCCATTGTAAATAAACCAACGCCTTACGAGGCAATTCTAAAGTTTGATGTATTATCGGCAACTGGAACAGCGATTTTAATTGCTTGTATCATTTCCATGTTTATTTTGAAAATGAATGTAAAAGATGCAGTAGTGACATTTAAAGAAACGTTAAGCGAATTAAAAATGCCAATTCTATCTATCGGATTTGTACTAGGGTTTGCATTTATCGCAAACTATTCTGGTCTATCTTCTACGTTAGCGTTAGCATTAGCCGGAACTGGCGGACTATTCCCGTTCTTCTCACCATTCTTAGGCTGGATTGGCGTATTCCTAACAGGGTCTGATACGTCTGCGAATGCACTGTTCTCGAATTTACAAGCCATTACAGCGCAGCAAGTCGGTGTATCTGAAGTGCTTCTCGTTGCAGCAAATACAACGGGCGGTGTAACAGGAAAAATGATTTCTCCGCAATCGATTGCAATTGCTTGTGCGGCAGTTGGACTTGCTGGAAAAGAATCGGATTTGTTCCGTTTTACAGTAAAGCATAGTTTATTCTTCGTAATTATTGTTGGTATTATGACGTATGTGCAGGCTTATTATTTAACTTGGATGATTCCGTAATGTCTATTATAGAAATGAGAATAAGCATAAATGTAGTTATATAGGGATTTTACTGTTGTATAACGTAGGGTTTAAAATGATGAAACACCACTTATGGGGCAGATGTAAATAAGGAATTTTTTAGAATTGGTTTTTGGAGCAGAAAAAGAAAGATAATTTTTAAATAAAATAATTGAACAATGTTGTTTATAAAGCTCAATTTATTAAAGAAAGTCTTTCTTCTAAAATTGAAGATAGCTTGTCTTGGCAGGGTAAGTGAAATAGACGGTGAATCACCTTTAATAATTTTGAGCTTTTTTATTTGTATAAAAAATAGAAACAGTTATTATTTAGTAGAAATTTTATATATGCAACTATGTAACGCATAGTGCTTTTAAAAAGAAGTGGTACTTGTTACTGAAATATATTATATCTTTAGGTTTATATATGATTAAAATGTCTGATTTTTTAATTTTTACTTTTATCATCTATAGTAAAATTGAATTATAGAAGTGGTAGAACTGAAAAAATATAGGCGAGGTGTTAAAATGGCCAGAAGTACAGAGTCAATGCAGAGAGCAATTTATTCACATGGAGATACCGTAAGATATATAGAACCTGATGAGGCCATTACTATACGAGATCAAGGATATATTAAAGGGTATACTTTATATTGTGAAAATCATCTTAAATCTGGTTGTAAAGCTGAAGTCAAGGTGGTAAACAGAGGACCAGATAATCGTTTTTTTAATTTGATGCCTGAGGGAGAAGGACGAGAGGGACACTGTATCGACTGCTCATATATTTTGAAGACTATTCCAGTTAGAGAGCGATTTAGGGATGTCCCCAAAGACAAAAAGTTAGTAGTGGATATAGATGAACGAGATATGTTTGGCAGCAAGCAGACTAAAGTAATAAAATCGAAAGAAAAGAAAGAATCTGCAAAGAATCAAGTTTTAGCAGTTCCAGAGAAAATTATTACAAGGAAGGTTCCCGGAGTTAGAAATGAATATATTAGAACTATTAGTGAACTTATTGAATTACTGCATAGTAAAGATGATTTAATCATTAGAAACGTATTAAGGCAATTATATGTTACTAATAAACTATATAAAAGAGAAAGCTATCAATTGTTATGGGAAAAAAGGCCTAATCATACATTTATAGTTGAAGGTTTTTTAGATAAAAATGACTTAGAGAAATTAGAGCAAAAAGGGTATGGGTTTGCTTACCCGTTCTATAAAAATAAACCAGATCAAATACGTATTATGTTGATTTATAATGGGAATGGAAAAAAGAGATTTCAAATGACATTAAAAAGTTTACTGAAATGGATCGATAAAAAGACAGATGGAAATCGAAAACTAGCTCTTATAAAAGGGAATATTGTTGATTATTATGAAGATAAAAGAATCATTTTGTTAAATGTAAGAGATATTGATATTAAATATAAAGTAAAAGAATATAGTGCAGAGCAAGTTTCTCAATTTAAAGAGACGAAAAATCTGCCGTTACAAAAGGATAAAGCAGATAACGAAAAGGTAATTAACTATCCAGAATGGAGTGAAGAAAACAAGAAGCAGCCGTCATATGAAGAAAAACTAAGAGAAGTTACGTCTAAAAGTGTTAGGGAGATGCCACCTTTAAAATCTAAGGAATTACCAAAAGAGACAGCTATTCCAATCAGGACGAAGAAAATAGATGTACTTACAACGGATTTTTTGCTTCAGTTTATTGAGGATGCGCATCTGCAAAGAATGAGGGATACAAGTGTTGGAAAAGTGCCTTTAGCAAGATGGTTTGATTCATATTCTGAAAGTGAATATGCAATGATTCCGTTAGAAAAGCTTAAAGGGGTTGATAACTCTAAACGAAGAGAAGGGAGTTGGCTAGAACAATTATATAGTTTGAATAGAATACGACAGAATTTAGAAAGTGTTCAGAGATATGGGATTGAAGAGTTTAAGGAATTTATAAAAAAGGAATCAGATATTATCTTTGATTACTATCAGGATTTCGATAGTTATTATGTTTCGATGCAGGGAACACATAGAAGTGTTATAGCAAAAGTTTTGAATATAGATTATATTGGGGCTAAAATAACTACAGTCCATAAATTAAATGGAAGATTAGAGGAAGAGAAAGAGCAATTTAAAGAGCAGTGGAGAAATTTATTAAATATTATTAAGGAGATTAACCTTGTTTCTAAATATGATCCTAATAAAAAATGTATAAATCTTTATGCGAGTAACAATGTATTTATTATCTCCATTAAAAATATTCAACCACCAACCCTTTATCAAGATGGAAAATATAATTTTGGTTATTGGATTTCGGTATTTAAAGATATAAAAGCTGAGGGAGATAAATTAAATAAAAAACCATTATTATTACGGAAATGGATTTTATATTATAAAAAGAAAAGTAATGTTTTTTGGCGTTCGAAAGAAGAGTATTACTATAAATTGTTAGAGAACTATACTTTGAAAACAGAGATAAAATAAGTTGGCTTTTAGGCTGTGATGCTCTTTCTTATCTAATAAAATGTATTCTTATTACTGTTTTCTTACCTACAATACCTACAGTTACGGATAATCAAGATATCCTTTGAGCAAGTAGCGTTTCAAAATGGCTGCTTGTTTTTTTACTTGCTTCTTCTAATACATGAGCATATATATTCATGATTGTCTGTATATCGCTATGTCCTAAACGTTCTGATATGACTTTTAAATTTTCGTCTTGCGTTAATAAATAGGTAGCATGAGTGAAACGTAGCCCGTGTAATTTAATATGGCGTAATCCATGTTTTTGGGGAAAATAATGCCACCTACTGCTAGCTTTTTCAGGAGTAAGTGGTTTACCATTCCATGTTGAGAATAAGAAGAAATGTTCTTCACCTTCCTATAAATCACCACAGGCAATACGTTTTTCAGCCAAGTACTTTTTATATTGTTTTAATTTGACTGTAAAAGCGGGAAGGATAGAAATAGTTCTTTTTGATTTGCTCGTTTTAGGCTCTTTTAATAGTATCTCTTTGCCTGCTCTGCCAACTGTTTGTTGGATATGAATCATATCATTATCAAAATTAAGATGTCCCCATTCTAAGCCTAATAGCTCGTCCCTACGCATGCCAGTAACGATAGCTAATTGGAATAGCATCTTATTCATTTCTTTTTTTGCTCCGTTAAAGCCAAAATCTTAATGATTTCCTTTTGATCGTAAGGCTGTATCTCTTGTTTCTTTCCTTTTAATTTTGAGCCATCCATAGGGTTCTTCTTGATAAATCCCCATCCCATTCACAAGCCTTTTTGAATAGCATTTTAACTCTTGTATGGATTGAATTTATTGTGGTAGTTGCTAATCCCTTAGTTGGTAAATTCTCATGGAATAAAGTAACTAAATGGAACAGTTTAGAAAGGGTATTGAACGCCAAGACTCCTGTAGCAATAAGGGGTAAAGATGTTGTCTCCTGTTAAAACTGTTTAAAAGCATCGTATAACGTGGATGATTCCGTAAAGAGCGAAAGAAATAAACTTTGAATTTTTCAGATTATGGTGTATGATGGGAAAGTATTGAAAATTAAATCAGTGATAAACTAGGGGTGCCTAACGTATGCGTAGGCTGAGAGAGAAGCGCGTGAACTTCTTAACCCTTTGGACCTGATCTGGCTCGTACCAGCGTAGGGAAGTTAACGGCTTTACATAATGATGTCTTTATGAGCCAGGTCCTTATTTTTCTATGGACCTGGCTCTTTTTATTTTGGCATGCGCTGGCCATATCTCGTCCTTGTCACGAACAGGGGGGCAATAAAATTTATGAAACAATCTGTTTCAGCTGAGCAAATTGAATTGAAATCGAGTTTACCAGGGAGTAAGAAAGTATATGTGGATGGACCACGAGAAGGTATGAAAGTCCCGATGCGTGAGATTGAACAAAGCGAAACGAATGGCGTTCCAAATCCGCCAATTCGTGTGTATGATACGAGCGGTCCTTATACAGATCCTGCGTATAAGGTCGAGTTGGAAAAAGGCATTCCAACGCCGCGCCACTCTTGGATTATGGGGCGTGGTGATGTAGAAGCATACGAAGGGCGTGAAGTGAAACCAGAGGATGACGGTGTGAAAGTGGCTTCGAAACATACACCTGTTTTCCCGCAAATGGATCGTAAGCCGCTTAGAGCAAAGGAAGGTGCAAATGTTACGCAAATGCACTATGCACGTAATGGCATTATTACGTCTGAGATGGAATACGTTGCGATTCGTGAAGGGGTAGAGCCGGAGTTTGTTCGTAAGGAAATCGCAGAAGGCCGCGCTATTTTACCGGCGAATATTAATCATCCAGAAGCTGAACCGATGATCATCGGGCGTAACTTCCATGTGAAGGTAAACGCGAATATCGGAAACTCAGCTGTATCTTCTTCGATTGCAGAAGAAGTAGAGAAAATGACGTGGGCAACGCGCTGGGGTGCAGATACGATTATGGATTTATCTACAGGTAAAAATATTCATACGACGCGTGAGTGGATTATTCGTAACGCACCTGTACCAGTTGGAACTGTACCAATCTATCAAGCGCTGGAAAAAGTAAACGGAATTGCAGAAGATTTAACGTGGGAAGTATATCGTGATACGTTAATTGAGCAGGCGGAGCAAGGCGTTGATTACTTTACGATTCACGCTGGTGTATTGCTTCGTTACATTCCAATCACGGCAAAGCGTACGACAGGTATCGTTTCACGTGGTGGTTCGATTATGGCACAGTGGTGTTTATTCCATCATAAAGAAAACTTCCTATATACTCACTTTGAAGAGATTTGTGAAATTATGAAGCAGTACGATGTTTCGTTCTCTCTTGGAGATGGATTACGTCCAGGGTCTATTGCAGATGCAAATGACGAAGCACAGTTTTCTGAGCTTGAAACACTTGGTGAATTAACCAAAATTGCTTGGAAACATGATGTGCAAGTTATGATCGAAGGACCTGGACATGTACCGATGCACTTAATTAAAGAGAATATGGAGAAAGAGCTTGATATTTGTCAGGGCGCGCCGTTTTACACACTTGGGCCGTTAACGACAGATATTGCACCAGGTTATGACCATATTACATCAGCGATTGGAGCTGCGATGATTGGCTGGTTTGGAACGGCGATGCTTTGTTATGTAACGCCGAAAGAACATTTAGGTTTGCCAAACAAAGATGATGTACGCACGGGTGTTATTACGTACAAAATTGCAGCGCATGCGGCTGATCTTGCGAAAGGACATAAAACGGCTCATCAGCGTGATGATGCACTTTCAAAAGCACGCTTCGAATTCCGTTGGCGCGATCAATTTAATTTATCTTTAGATCCTGAACGTGCGATGGAATATCACGATGAAACGTTGCCTGCAGAAGGGGCAAAGACAGCTCACTTCTGTTCAATGTGTGGACCGAAGTTTTGTAGTATGAGAATTTCACATGATATTCGTGAATATGCAAAAGAAAATGATTTAGAAACGACAGAAGCAATTGAAAAAGGAATGAAAGAGAAAGCAGAAGAATTTAAAGAAGCTGGTAGTCATTTATATCAATAACACGTTACACCTCTTTACTTGATTGATCACACTGTAGTACCTAACTTTATTATAGAAGAAGCCCCATTTGCTAAGACGGTAGCAAAATGGGGCTTCTGTTGTTTAGAGGGCAAAGAAGAGATGTACCCAGTAGAATAAGAGGAATAGTGTGACGACTGTTGTGAGCGGGATAACGATAAGGGATACACTTAAATAGTCTTTCCATTTTACTTTAATTTTGTTTTGTTTCAGAATATACATCCAAATGAGTGAAGCTAGTGTACCAATTGGTAGTAATAGTGAACCGATGTCACTACCAATGATGTTTGCAAGATAGATTGTTTTTAATGTGACTGGATCTAATCCCATTTCTGTTAATGTGATTGTACCAATCATAAGGGCAGGATGGTTATTGAAGACGTTAGAGAGGATGGATACAAGTCCGCCCATCGCAAAGCTAGCATAAAGTAGATGCTGATTCACAACTGGCTCGAGCCATTGTACAAGTGCAGCTGTTAATCCTGCGTTGTGGAGTCCGTAAATAATGACGTACATAGAGAAGGCGAAAATTAAAATGTGCCACGGTGTTTTTTTCAGAATGTCGACAGGATTTGTTCGTAAGTAGTACCATCTCCAAATGAGAAGAACGAGTGAACCAAGTACCGCAACGATTTCAATTGGGATGGATAAGAAGGATGCAACGAATAGAAGGCAACGCATAAGGAAGACGAAGCCTAATACTTTTAACATGAATCTTGTCCGTTTTTGTTTCGTATCAACAGAATTATTTCCTTTTAGTGGATGGAAGTTTTTCGTGAAGAAAATTTCTTCAATATCATATGAAGAAACAGGTAATTTTTTCGGAAGTTTTTTCTTCAAAACTGTATACATGAGCCATGACATAAATAATAAGCCTAGTGTTGCAGGTACAAACATCATAGCGGTATGCATATAAAGAGTCATATTAACGATATTTAATGCAATTAAGTTTACGATATTACTTACACCAATTGGTGCACTAGACGCAGTAGCGATTAAAGCGCCACTTAATAAATAAGGAATTTGTTGGTGTGGTTTTAATTGAAGGTTTTTTAGAAGGAGAATTAAAATGGGAGTTGTAATTAAAATACTGCCGTCGTTATTAAATAAAAGAGTCATAAGAAAACATAATAATTGAATATACCAGTATAGACGGCGGCCAGAACCTTTCGCTAGATTTGCCAGTTTCGCTGCGGACCAATGGAAGAAGCCGAAGCTTTCTAATATAACTGCCATAACTATGGTCGCTAATATTGTTATGGAGGCTCCTCCTATTTTACTAACAATATCTATGACGTCTGGTTTTGACACAAGTCCAGTAATTAGGATAATGCCAGCACCGATTGCCGCTGGCCACGCCTCATTTAAACCTCGAGGCCGCCAAAAGATAACAATCATTGTTAAGAAAAATACAATAATAGTAATCCATATTTCAATGCTCATATTTTGCCTACCTTTCTATTTTCCCTTAAACAGATGTAGCTTGTCTCAAGTTTATATTGGTAGTATATTCAGCAAAAAATAAGAAGAACTAGACGTATAACGAGATGAAGCGAATATGTGTTTTTCAAGCTAAAGGACAAGTGTCATTAGTAGTGAAATAACTATTGTGATAGAAGTCTATAAATTGATTGGGCAGTAAGGTAGTAAATGAGATTTATATGGGCGATTATGGAGATGTATTGGCGCAACTTAAAATATATCAGCGATTATTGAAATATATCGGCGCAACTCAAAATATATTAGCAGTTATTAAAATATATCGATTTAACGACAAAACATGACAAAAGGAGTCTATCCCAAAATGCCTTTTGGAACAGACTCCAAGGTTATATTATTTTTCCTTCAAAAAAGTACGATCTTTTAAGAATAAATTCCAGAAGAAAATAAATCCAGGTAGTAAAATTGCGATTCCAATTGCGTATAGAATGAGCAGTGCATAGAACGTTTCTTTCGTTGTAAAGCTTGTAAATACAGTTACGTCAGGATAAATAATATACGGTAAATGCGCGACCCCGTAAGCATAGCTTGCAAATGCATATTGAGCGACGACAGCTAAAACGGCAATGCGAGGGTATCCTAGTGTATTGTACTTTTTGTTTGTCCACCAAAGGGACGAGTATCCGATAACGAATAAAACAATAGAAACTGTAAACCACGGGAATTGCTTTATTAATCCTTGCATAAGCCAATGTGTTTCTGGATCCATTACAACGAGGGCAATAATTGCCGTGACGAGCGTTGCAGGACCAAGGATGATGGCATTTCTTCTATAAATTCTATACGTATCTTCTGAACTTTGTTCTCTCGAAAAATCAGCAAGAAAGAGAGAGGAGAGAAATAGTTCAGACGTTAGTCCGAAGAGCATATAACAGTAGATAACCGGGCTAGAAAGAAGTTTTCCATATAGGAGTACTTCTTTTCCTTCAGACATTGTAATATAGGCTCCCTCTGTAACGGGTAAAACGGTAATTAATAGTGCTGGAATTAATAGACCGGTAATACCTGAAATAACCCGAAGAAGGTATTGATATTTTGGCAAGGAGTAAGCAAATACCATAAATGTACTACGTACTGCAATGAGCACTAAAATTAACATAACTGGTACGAACATTACTGTCGCAAGAGTAAAGGCCGCTTTCGGAAAGAAGCCGAGAAATGCGACAACGACGAAAACGAGAAACGTATTTGTTACTTCCCAAGTTGGTGATAAGTACCGATTCGCAAGTTTGGCAGCGAGCGTTGGATGTTTTGCATATACCATGCCCCAAAAACCAGCTCCAAAATCGATAGACCCTAATATACTGTATACGAAAATAAGGGCCCATAAGATGATGATTGCAATACTTTCCTCATGCACGAGAATCGCCTCCTTGGTGTTGTAAATCATTCTTTAATGGATGTCTTCTAAAGAATGTCCGTAGAACAATGACTGTTAAAATAGCGAGTCCAATATATAAAATGATGAACAAAACAAATAAAGGACCGACGAAATCAGCGCGTGTAGATGCATCGACTGTACGTTGCATACCATAAATTGTCCATGGCTGACGACCGCTACAACTGAAAATCCATCCGAATTCAATACCGAGCATCATAATTGGTCCGCATGCGGCAGTCCCCCAAAGTAGCCACTTCGGTAGTTCTGTTCCTTTTTTTCGGTAAACGAAGTACCAATATAAGAGCGCAATTGCTGCAACAGCAAAGGTAAACGCAGCAGTGCCGACCATTAAGTTGAAAAGAGTATGTGTATAAAATGGTGGCCATGTTTCTTGTGGAAATTCGTTTAGACCTTTTACGACAGTGCTAGGGTCTAGTCCCACTAATAAGCTAAGCATGTTTGGAATTTCAAGTGCATAGTTTAGTTCAAGTGTATTAGGATCCACAACTCCGCCAATGGATAACGGTGCGTGTGATGTCGTTTCAAATAAAGCTTCAGCAGATGCAAGTTTTTCAGGTGAGTGTTTATGTAAGGCAATCGCTGATTCATGTCCTGAAAGCCACATCGTAGCGCCTGTAATAAATGTAACGACAAGCCCTAATAGTAGCCCTTTTTTATGATAAGCAATTTCACGTGTACTTAAATTTTTCTTCAATAATTTAAATCCAGCGATAGAAGCAATGACAGCCGCACCAGTTGCATAAGCCGTAATAACGACATGGAATGCACTTGTGCCAAAACTCGGATTAAAGAAAGCTTTCCACGGATCAACGTTAAAAACAGATCCGTCTGGATTCATTGAAAAACCTGCTGGTGTATTCATCCATGTATTTGCTGATGTAATAAGAACGGCGGATGCCGTGGCACCAAGCATGACGAAAAATAGCGAGATTAATCTCATAAATGGAGGAAGTTTATCGGCTGCATATACGTAAATCGACATGAATAAAGCCTCCAAAAAGAAGGCGAAAATCTCAATTTGGAAGGGAACAGAAATAACTTGTCCAACAATTTTGGCAAAACCAGGCCAAAGAAGTGAGATTTGCACACCGACAATTGTTCCAGTTGGAATTGCTACACCGAGAAGAATAGCAAACGCCTTTGTCCATCTTTTCGCCATAATGGCATAGTCGGAGTCTTTCTTCCAGTGATAGAGTATTTCGCTTATAAAAATCATCAATGAAAGTCCAACGCCAAGTGTTGCAAAGATAATGTGGAATGCTAATGAAGAACCAAAAAATGCTCTTGCTAATGTTACCGTATCCATATGTAAACTCCTCTTCTTTTTTGCCATTATTTTCTGATTGAATTGGAAGATTTATTCAAAAAAACTACCAAAAATATATATGTATTTAAAAAGTGAATATGATAATATAATGTTGTAATATTTTGAATAGAAAGAAATAAGTAGTTGCTTATATTTTGTTTGTTTTTTGCGCAGGAATCTTTTATAATCTTTTATGCGAACATAAGTTCTGTTTTTCGGAAAAGAAGTTTATGTGAAATGGAGAGGGTGTTTTATGTATCCTGAAGTCATTAAAAAGATGGCATTTTCAAAAGAGCATAGAGATTTATTATTGAAGTTATATAATAAAGAGATTACACGTCGTGAATATGATCGACTTGTACAATCGCTATATAAACCTTCTAAAGGGGTTTGCGAGGGGTAGAAATGCGGGAGACAATCTAATAGATTGTCTTTTTTAAATTTATGTATGTTCTGATAAAATTAAGGTTAGCCTTACTAGGGAGGTGAAAAGATTGCGGAAACGTTTATATATAGGGATTGGGGTTATCTTCTTAATCGCTTTAGGTGGAATTGTATTTTGGTCAGCTTTACAAGGAAACCGTACAGAAAATTTTATTTTAAGACATATGGTGAATGACAATGGAACGCTTGCCACGTATCGTTTAGTAGATACTAAGGCAGGTACGGGTGAAGCTAAGGGACGTGAAGCTTTATCAGAATCGGCGGGATTATGGTTACAATATACACTTGATAAAGATGATCAGGCGTTATTTGATGAGCAAGTAAAGGTTATTCAAGATAATTTCGTATATAAGAATCATATCGTTTTATGGAAACTCTCTGAAAAGGGAGAGAGGCAGTCAGCTACAAATGCACTTATAGATGATCTTCGTATTATAGAACAATTATATCGTGCTTATGAAATGTATAAGGAAGAGCGTTATAAAAACGTTGCCGATCAATTAAGTGATGCTGTACTTCGTTATAATAAAAAAAATAATTATTATGTTGATTATTATGATGCAGATGCAGGGAAACAAAATAATTTTGTAACAACATCATACATAAATCCGCGTGCATTCTCCTATATGAAGAAGTACGGCAAAGTTTCTGCTCAGCAATATCAGGAAGTCGTTCAGTTTTTAGCGGATTATCCAAGGCATGGCTGGGCATTCCCAAAAGAGTATAAAGAAGATGGTACATTTACGTACGATAAAGAAGTGAATCTTATTGACCAATCGTACGTTGCATATCATCGAAGTTTAGGTGGTCTTTCATCAGCTGCTTATTTAGAATTTATAAAGAAGAAATTCCAGGAGGATGGAAAGCTATACGGTCGTTACAATTTAGAAACGGGAAAACAAACTGTGAATTATGAATCGCCAGCCGCATACGGACTAACGATTTTGTACGTACTACAAACAGGTGATACAAAGTTTGCGAAAGAATTGTATGATCATATGGCCACATTCCGAAATGATAACGTATTTAGTAGATATTACGGTGGATATGTAACAGGTGAAAATAATAATACGCATATTTTTGATAATGTACTACCACTTTTAGCTGAAATGGAATTAAAAAAGAGTGAACAATAAAAGTTGCCACCATATGAGGGTGGCAACTTTTATTTGTTGATATAATCTTACGTCCTAATGTTGGAGAAGTAATCAATCACGAATTCACGAAATTGCTGAGCTGTTTTTGATAAGTAGCGTTTTTTCGACCAACTTAAACCGATAGTTCGCTGACAAGTGGGTTCAATAATACGCAATTTGCTTGATGCTAAAGCAGAGTTTTTTAATAAAGTTAAACTTGGAACAAAAGCGATGCCGAGACCTTGCTTAATGAGGTCGCTAATCACGGTCGGTTCATCTACTTCAAAAGCAATATGCGGAGTGAAACCAGCTTCTTTACAAAATGCATCCGTTAAGTGCCGAAATCCATAGCCAGTGTTCATACTAATAAATGGTTCGTCTTTTACTTCATGCAGGTGGATATTTTCTCGACCTGATAAACGATGGTCTGAAGGGACGACTAAGAAAATTTCTTCTGTAATAAGTGGTTCCCAAACAATCTCCTCACCTTCAATTGGTACAGAGGAGATACAAAAGTCAATTTCTATATTATCTAGTTGTCGTTTCATAGAAGGAGTGGATGCAAGAAATTGTTGGAATCGAACGTTAGGATGTTCTAGTAAAAAAGAGCCAAGTAGTTCTGGTAATATTCTCGGAATAGAAACGGCCAGTGTAATAGAGCTTTGTTGTAATTCGGCTAAATCTTTAATTTCTCGTTCCCCTTCACTTAATTCATGAAAAATACGTTCTACCCGTTTTAAAAATACTTTTCCGAAAGAATTTAAAGTAATCTGTCGGCCTTGGCGATCAAATAAAGGGACGCCTAAATCCTTTTCGAGTCTAGCGATTGTTTTGCTGAGTGAAGGTTGCGCGATATGCAATTCTTCAGCTGCCTTTGTCATATGTTCTAGTCGTGCAACTGTCTGAAAGTATTTTAACTGGAGCAGTTCCATTTCGAATCTCCTTTCTATAGACCAAAAGGAATGAATTGATAATTAAAGATGTATTATACAGTATGGAAAGTGACGTGTATAGTAAATCTGTTAAACCATTGTAATGGTGTGAAATTAGGAGAAGGAGTATGTTTCATGAAAGGAATTCAACTTATATTTAAAGATTGGAAAGCGATGTGGCACCATAAACATGGACGTATCGCTTTAATTTTTTTATTAATCGTTCCGTTAATTTATTCAGGATTCTTCTTGGCTGGATATTGGGATCCGTATGGAAAATTAGATAAATTACCTGTTGCGGTTGTGAATTTAGATAAGGGTGCTGTGATGGATGAAAAAACAATTCATGCAGGAGACGATTTTGTTAAAAATTTAAAAGAGAATAAGGAATTGGCTTTTCATTTCGTATCAGGAAAAAATGCTGATGAAGGGTTAAAAGAAGATAAATATTATATGGTTGTTACGATTCCGGAAGATTTCTCTAAAAAGGTAAGTACACTTATGGATGAGAAACCAGAGCCGGCAACGTTGCAGTACAAAGTAAATCCAGGGAAAAACTTTGTAGCGGCTCAAATTGGAACGACAGCTGTTGAAAATATGAAAACAAAAATCTCAAACAGTATTACGAAATCTTATACAGAAGGCGTCTTTTCAAAGTTTCAAGATTTGGCACAAGGATTGAGTGATGCAAGTAATGGTGCTGAGAAGTTACATGAAGGAACGACCGATGCAAAAAATGGAGCGAATCAGCTTGCGGATGGTATTGATCGTTTAAGTAGTGGGACATCGAAATTGAAAGAAGGAAGTGAAAAACTTGCATCCAGTCAATCTGCCTTAACGGGGGGAGCAAATGAGCTGAGTCAAGGAGCGACATCACTTCATAGTGGTATGGAGTTATTAGCACAAGGTGAAAAAACGTTACAATCAGGAGTTAGTGAATTAAGTGCTGGTACAAATGAATGGGTGAGCGGAAGTGAGAAGCTTGCTGAAGGCCAAGTAAAAGCGGATGGTGCGGCTAATAGTATAAAACAACAATTAGAAGAGTACGTGAAAAATCATCCAGAAGTGCAGCAAGATCCCGCTTTTCAAAAAATTGTTGCTACGTCTAATGGACTAGCTAAAGCAACAAGTACTTTAAATAATAGCCAACAACAATTGACACAAGGTGCGAAGAAGCTTACTGACGGTCAACATAAGATTGAAGAAGGTATGAATACATTCGGAGTTAAGTTAAATGAAGCTACTGCTGGAACGAAAAAGATAGCAGATGGTGCATCGAATTTGGCTGATGGATTTACGAAGTGGGGAAATGGATTTACATCATTACAAGAAGGTGTCAATCAACTTGCGAGTGGCGGAACAGAGCTGAATCATGGTGCTAATCAGTTAACGAACGGACTTGTTAAACTTGACGATGGTGCGAAAGAACTTTCTACGAAATTAGGAGAGGGCGCAGAGAAGATAGCGGATGTTCGTAATGATGATGCACGCAATACGATGTTCTCAGAGCCAGTTCAGTTAGTGAAGTCAACAGTTTCTGACGTTCCTAACTACGGTTCAGGCATTGCACCATATTTCTTATCACTTGCATTTTATGTTGGCGGAATTATGGCATCGAATATTTTACCGCTTGGCCGCAGACAAAATATGAAGGTAAGTGGAACCGTACATTTTATTAATAAACTAGGATTGGTATATTTAATTGGACTTATTCAAGCGCTACTCGTAGATGTAGTTGTGCTAGGTGTTATGAAATTAGAAGTCGCAAGTGTGCCACTTTTTGTTTTATCAAGTATTGTGATTTCCTTTACGTTCATGACATTTATTCTTATGTTAGTCACAGTATTTGGTCTTGTTGGAAAGTTCTTAGCGGTAACGCTTCTTGTCCTGCAATTAGCGACGAGCGGAGGTACTTTCCCAGGAGAATTAAACATAGCTGTTCTTAGCAAAATTGGACAGTTTCTCCCAATGTCCCATTCTCTTAGAGGATTACAAGATGTTATCTCTTTAGGAGATTGGTCACAATTACAAATGCAAATTTTAATATTGTTATGTTATCTCGTTGTTGCCGGTGGCATTGCTTGGGTCACGAGTCATATACAGCATAGAGAAACGAATGCAGAACAAGTTTCTTAAAATGAAAGAAGCTATCCGATTTTTTCGGATAGCTTCTTTTTTATTTACGTTCCATTACTGCAAAGTAATTATTTTCATTATCAGCAAAGTTAAATGCTCTGCCAGTAGGTAAATCTACAATCTGTCCAACTGTGACATTTTTCTCAGAAAGATCTTTATACAGTTGATCTAAGTTATTAGAGAAGAACATAAGTGAAGGAGTACCTAAGTTTAATTCAGGTTGCATCTTCGCAATTAACGCTTTATCGTGAAGGACGATGCTTGTTCCTGCTTCTTTCGCCGGCGCAATTTCAATCCAGCGGAATCCGTTTCCGTTATTTTCATCCGCAATGATTTGGAATCCTACTTTTTCTATCCAAAATTGTACTGTTTCGTCTTGGTTATTTACATATAGCATAATTTGTCCAACTTGATTAATCATAGGTGTCTCTCGCTTTCTTTTTTATATGCGTATTATTATATCAAATATATGGTTTGAATAGTTTTCTATGATTTTTTCGGAATACAACCTTCGTCCATTTCATCTTAGTTGTAGGAGAAGGACCTGTAATCCAAGTGTGAAATGGTATTGTACTACAAATGACCATTGTTGAAATAGAGGTAATGGCCGTTAATACAAATAGTAATAGGCTATATAATATAGTATTTTCTTGCAGCGTGAATAAGGAAAGAAGTTTTGTGCATAGTTGCAAGAAGAATAAATGAGCTAAATAAGCACCATACGTGTAATTTCCAATGAAACGTAACGTTTTATATAAGAAACCACGACGCTGTACTATCATAATAGATAACACATACAGTATGATAATTTCGCATACGATATATAAAAACATAGATGGTTTTAAATAGGTAGAAACAGTTAAATGAATAGAGTTTGCTCCGTAAAAACTAAACAACTCATAATTGATGAATAAAAATAAGATGAAAAATAATATTGTGATAAGCGGGATATGTTTCATGACGAATAGCCGCCACGTTTTTAGTGCTACAGCAGCGATTCCTCCCATGACGAAATAGAACGAGTAGAAGAAGAAGGAACGATCTGTATAATGTAAAATGGTTGAGCTAGTCAATTTCTCTCCATTAAAAATGTAGTGCGAAGAATACCACATTAAGAGGAAATATAGGCAAGCAAAGATGGTCATATATTTATATATGTCTTTTTTATTTTCTGTTCGTTTTTGAAACCAATAAAATAGTGTGCACAGCAAAGGGAACAATAAGTGAATTTGGAACATCATAATTACGTACCAAAGATGGGGTGCGGCTGTTCCGAGTAATACACTTTTTATTCCGCCTTGTAATGTGATCATATCGTTTGTTGTTAATAAGTAAAGAATAGACCAGAAGAAATAAGGAATGAGTAAATGTGCGGCTTTTTCAGAAATATATTCTTTGTATACTAATTGCTTTGTATAGTGACGAATTAAATGAAATCCAACGATAAATATGAATGCAGGTGCTGAGAATTTTGCAAGATTAAATAGCATGCCCATAATGAGAGATTGCTCAAGTAAGACATTTCCTTGATTCATTGTATATAATAACGAACTTTGCAAAACGACAGCAAGGAATGCAATGCTTTGCAAAACTTTAAATTCTGGTGCGCTTTGTGTCATTATGTCCAACTCCTTTTCCATACATGATTATAGTACGGAGAATGGATAATGAGTGTGGAATATTTGTGAAGGTTTTAACAAATTTGTGGCGGAATGGATTATATCGACGATTTTTTGGATATATCGTTCATAACTTCAAATATATCAACGATTTTTTCAATATATCGACGTTTCGACAAGGGATATCGACTTATCAACAAATAACGACAAAAAGAGGATACTCAAAATGAGCATCCTCTTTCTATCTATTAAGCAAATTTGTTTTTGATCCAATTCTTACCTTCTACAAGGCGAGCTGTCATTACGGCACAAGCGTTATCTGCTGTTACGTTTAACATCGTTGCAGGAGGATCAATAATTGTACTAATTGCTGCAATAATTGGCAATGCTTCTGGCGGGAAACCGTATAGAGATACGATTAACATTTCACCGATCATACCGCCGCCTGGAATAGCACCCATTACTGTTCCTACTAATAAAGAAACAACAAGTGCGATTGCTAATGTTTTCGGTCCTTCAAATTCCATGTTGAAAATACCGAATAAGAAAGCGATTTTTAATACGCCGCCTAAAACAGAGCCATCTTTATGAAGAGTAGAACCAAGAAGGACAACTGTTTCACGAACGTCTGAAGAAATACCCATTTTCTTTGTTGCTTCTAAGTTTGCTGGAATACTTGCGGCACTACTACAAGTTGCAAGTGATGTAACTGTAGGAGAGACCATGTTCTTCCAAAATACTTGTACACCTTGCTTGCGACCTGCAAGGTATGCATAGAATGTGAAGAATACAAAGAAATAAATTAGAGAAGCAGGATAGTATACCATTGCTGCTCGGAAGTAAGTTCCAAGAAGTTGTGGTCCGAATTCACCAACTAATGCTGCGAAGTAAGCAGCAAGTCCGATTGGAGCGTAATACATAATGAAAGATACAACTTTCATTGAAATTTCTGCACCAGCTTGTAGGAATGTAGCGAATGGCTTTCCTTTTTCGCCAACTGCTGAAGTTGCAATCCCCATTAAGATAGAGAAGAAAATAAGAGCTAACATATTTTCACGAGATAGTAACTTAGAGAAGTCAGATACTGTTAAAATACCGACGATTTGATCTGCAACACTAACAGCTTTGCCGGCTTTGTCAGGTTGTGTTAGTTCTAGTACAACACCTTGTGCTGGCGGGAATACTTTCACGACAATAATCATAAAAATAGCAGCTAAAATACTTGTAAATAAGAAAGTCCCAGCCATACTAGACATAATTTTACCGAAACGTTTTAATCCATCCATATTAGCAATAGACGATGCGATGCTAAAGAACACTAAAGGTACAACAATCGTAAACATTAAGTTTAAGAAAATATCACCAAGCGGCTTTAAAGCAACTGCATCGGCACCCATGAAATAACCAATGAAACCACCAATTAGGATAGAAGATAATAAAATAAGTGGAAAGCGATATGCCTTCATAAATATATCCTCCTATCAATTAAAAAAATTCATACTGAATCATTATAGCGAGTTAGAGTCCTCTTTACTAGGAGAATACGGATAAATGGAATAGCGTGAAAACCAAGAAATTTTTGTTTTTAAGCTCGGCATACAGCAGGAAATCTAGACATATATATTTGTAAACTAGTGGTGGCAAGGGATGCACCATAACTTAGGCTTAATAAAAGGGGGAGGGAAGCGGAATGAATATTTTGCTTTGCTGTGCAGCGGGAATGTCTTCCAGTTTGATTGTTACAAAGATGGAGAAAGCAGCAGAGGCAAGAGGAATAGAGGTAAAGATTTGGGCTGTATCAGGTTCTGAAGTAAATAGCCATATTGATAAAGCCGATGTACTTTTACTTGGACCACAAGTACGTTATTTATTACCGAAGATGCAAGAATTATGTAAGGATAAAGGGATACCTGTTGATGTCATTCAATCCGTTCATTACGGACTTTGTAATGGAGAAGCTATCTTGCAAGCAGCTTTGTCAATGAAACCATGAGGAGAGTGGGATAGATGATACGGTTTTTAGAGAAGTATGTGATGCCGATAGCGGGGAAGGTTGCAGAGCAGAGGCATTTACAAGCGATTCGAGATGGAATTATTTTAACGATGCCGTTCTTAATTATTGGATCATTTTTCCTTATTATTAGTGCGCTACCGATACCGGGATATAACGAGTTTATGGCAGGTTTGTTTGGGGAGAATTGGCAGAGAGCTTTAGGCTATCCAGTTAGTGCAACTTTTAATATAATGGCTTTAATAGCTGTTTTTGGAATCGCTTACAGGCTTGGAGAGTATTATAAAGTGGATGCTTTAGCATCCGGGGCATTGTCGCTTGTGACGTTTTTACTTGCGACTCCATTCCAAGTTGCATATATTATACCAAGTACAAAAGAGAGTGTACTTGTAGAAGGCGCTATCCCAGCTGTATTAATGGGAAGCCAAGGGTTATTTGTAGCAATGATTATTGCACTTATATCTACTGAACTTTATCGATTTATTGTACAAAAAAAGATAATTATAAAGATGCCAGAGACAGTTCCACCAGCTGTCACGCGTTCATTTGCGGCACTTGTTCCAGGATTTATTGTTGTAACAGTTATTTGGATTTTACGCTTAATTATAGAAAATACTTCTTTTGGCAGTATCCATAATATTGTAGGACAAATTTTACAGGAGCCACTTAGTGTACTTGGTGCTAGTCTTTGGGGCGCAATAATAGCAGTTATTCTCGTTCATGTTCTTTGGTCGTGTGGAATTCATGGTGCTACTATTGTTGGTGGTGTAATGAGCCCCGTTTGGTTATCGTTAATGGATCAAAACCGAGTGGCTTTTCAAGCTGGGCAAGATGTACCAAATACGATTACGGCACAGTTTTTTGATTTATGGATTTATATGGGCGGTTCTGGTGCAACGCTTGCTCTAGTTGTCGGAATGTTACTATTTGCACGAAGTCAACAATTAAAAAGTTTAGGGAGATTGTCAATTGCACCTGGTATATTTAATATTAATGAGATGGTAACTTTTGGTATGCCGATTGTAATGAACCCACTTTTACTAATTCCATTTATATTAGTTCCAGTTGTGTTAACAATTGTTTCTTACTTTGCAATGGAATGGGGATGGGTCGCACGTCCAAGTGGGGCCGCTGTACCTTGGACGACACCTATTCTTTTTAGTGGATATTTAGGATCGGGCGGGAAAATTTCAGGTGTTATTTTACAACTTGTTAACTTTGCGCTAGCATTCTTCATTTATTTACCGTTCTTAAAAATATGGGATAAACAAAAACTGGCGGAAGAAAAGGGGGAGTAAAGAACTACAATGGATACGATAGAGACGAAAGCTTTTCATTTAATCTTGCATGGGGGAAACGCGAGAAGTTGTTCAATGGAAGCAATTGATTGTGCGAAGCGTGGGGAGTTTACAGAAGCTGAAGCTAAATTACAAGAAGCACTAGAGGAATTAAAAGAGGCGCACCGTGTACAAACGGAGCTCATACAGAAAGAAGCTGGTGGTGAAAAGACGGAAGTTACCCTTCTGATGGTGCATGCGCAAGATCATTTAATGAATGCGATTACGGTGAAGGAATTAGCGAGTGAATTTGTAGAATTATATAGGAAGATGTCAGTGACTGAATGAACCTTGCGTATGCAAGGTTTTTTTATCCCGCATTAACGGGCAGTAAAACTCCCACCTCAAAATGTGGCTGGAGCAAGGAAGTTAGGAGGGAGCTTAACTGTCCGTAAAGGCCCGATTGGTTCAACTAATAATTAGTGGGAGATGAACAAAACCCCCACTAATTAAAGTTTCACTTTATGTATGTGTCTGTACCATCAGTGGAATGTTCGTTCCACTGATGGTATTTACACTCCTCCTTTTTACAAATGAATAAGAGCGGTATTTAATCAGTATTTACAATCTCTCCTATACCACGAATTAGTTTTTTTATATGCATCTCATTTGGTTTTAATATACTTACGATATAATCAATCGCTATTTGCGGTTCAACGGTCGTACCGCAAGTATAACAGTCGATGGCTGCAAAGTTTTTTTCTGGATAAGTGTGAATAGAAAGGTGGCTTTCTGATAGTAAAACTAAAATAGTAACACCATGCGGATCAAATTCTTTTGTACTTACGTTTAAAACGTGGGCACCAGATTGATCAGCAGCGTTAACTAAATGATGTTCTAAAAAGTACATATCATCTAATAGGGA
Organism: Bacillus thuringiensis; assembly: GCF_001595725.1. Classification (GTDB taxonomy): domain Bacteria; phylum Bacillota; class Bacilli; order Bacillales; family Bacillaceae_G; genus Bacillus_A; species Bacillus_A thuringiensis_K. The sequence goes on along the minus strand of NZ_CP014282.1, from coordinate 4,947,584 downwards.
AAAATCCACTCCCCACAAATCTACTATTATATGCTTACCGAAAGTAGAATATTCCATAAGGTAACACTCCTTCCTGTGATATCGTCAAAACTCCATTTCCTTTTTGTAACATTGGTGTAAGATAAGATTTGATTCTGAATTTAAAAGAGCGAGGTTACGTTGTTCTAGATGTTCTTCTTTAAATTGAAATAAAGGAAAAAGAAGAGAAGGCAATGTTCGAGGAGTTGGTACTACGTATAATTGCTCAATTTGATCGAGTACATAGGCAGAATTAGTGGCAATATGAAATCCCCAGTCAGTTCCGAAAGAAGGAACGATTGTATGATAACTTTTCACAGTTAATCCCGCATGTTCAATTGTTTTACCAATACTCCAATATACTAGTGGTGCATCAGCGGGTGAATTAGATTGGCAGACGAACGCGCCGTCTTCTGTTAAGAATGTAGCTATACGAGCAAAAAGTTCGCTTGTATATAAAGTACTTAACAACTCTGTCGCTGGGTCTGGGAAATCAATAATGATTACATCGTATAAAGAAGAAGGAGAGCTTAAAAATTCTTTTGCATCACATACGTGTGTATTTACACGATTATCAAAAAATGCACTTTTGTTTAAAGAAACTAATTCAGGAACATTACGAGCCATATCAATCATCGATCCATCTAAGTCAACAAGGTCTACATGTAGTACAGTTTCATATTTTAAAACTTCTCGCAGGGCAAGACCATCGCCACCGCCTAATATGAGAACACGTTTTGGATCAATTACTTTTGACATAATTGGATGTACAAGTGCTTCATGATAAATTTGCTCATCGACGGAACTGAATTGTAGTTGCTTGTCCAAATATAAACGGATATCGCTAACTTGTAACAAATTAATATTTTGATAATTACTTTGTTCCACAAATAAATTTGTATGTTCACCAGCTTGTATTTCCTTTAGAGAAATTTCATCCCATATATCTAAGTTGTGTGAATCTGTGGGTACTATGACTACATTTTCCGATTGTACTTGCTTGTCCTGCTTATCTTCTACCTCCTGCTGTTCAAGTTCAAATTTGTCAGAGTCTAATTCAGAACGCTTGTCTTTTTTATAGCTTGTTATTCTATAAATCTTTATTTTGCTTTGTTTTCTATGTTTTGGCATAGGAATCCCCTTTCGAATTGTGTTATTTTATTCTATTCTATGTAATTTAGTAGAGTTTGCTTGGACAATAGATAGAGGAGTTTTTTTAATAGAGTTTCACGCTAAAAAAATTTTTTTAGTGTTTTTTTGTTTTAAACACAACTAGACAACTAAACACTAATCTATTTTCATACAGTTATGTGTTAAAAGCGTGTTGTTTTATAACACACTGTGTGTTTTTTAGACGACACACTAATTGAAAGCGTTAACACACAAAGAAAATGCTCGAAAAAGCACTGATTTTAGTGCTTTTAAAAAGTTGGCACGCTAATTGCATTAATAAATAGCGTAAAGAAAAATAAATAAAACATAAATTTTTTATACTACACAAGGGGGATTTTCAAATGAATATTTTATTATGTTGCTCAGCAGGGATGTCTACAAGTTTACTAGTTACAAAAATGGAAGCGGCTGCAAAAGCTCGCGGTTTAGAAGGAAAGATTTGGGCTGTATCTGGGGATGCAGTAAAAAACAATATCGACCAAGCAGATGTGTTATTACTAGGACCACAAGTTCGTTACATGCTCTCTTCAATGAAAACGCTTGCTGACGAGAAAAACGTTGGAATCGACGTTATCAATCCAATGCACTACGGCATGATGAATGGAGAAGCAGTTTTAGATCACGCATTAACACTTAAAAAATAATTAGGGGGGAAGTAAAATGCAAAAGTTTATTGCATTTATGGAGAAGTACATGGTTCCGATTGCTGGTAAAATCGGATCGCAACGTCACTTAGCTGCGATCCGAGATGGATTTATTGCAGTTATGCCACTTATTTTAGTTGGTTCGATGGCAGTACTAGTTAATGGTTTACCAATTCCAGCATTCCAAGGTTTTATGAAAGATTTATTCGGTGAAACTTGGACACAAATTGGTGCTGGTATGTGGACAGGGTCCTTCGGGGTATTAGCTCTGATGGTGGCGGTTACCATAAGTTATAACCTAGCAAAATCTTATGGTGTTGATGGATTGTCAGCAGGTATTATTTCGTTTGGTGCATTAATTATTCTTACACCAACAACACCAAAAGAAGCTGGAATAAATATGCTTTGGACAGGCGCACAGGGTTTGTTCGTTTCACTTATTGTCTCCATACTCGTAACGGAGATATTCCGCTTCTTTGTTCAAAGAAACATTACAATTAAAATGCCTGACGGTGTACCACCAGCAGTAATGAAATCTTTCGCTGCATTAGTTCCGGCATTTGTAATTTTAACAGGTGTAGCAGGTATTCAATTAGCAGTAAAACTAGCAGGTACAAGTGTTCATGAGTATATCTTTAATACATTACAAGTTCCATTACAAGGGTTAGCGGGTACGTTACCAAGTGCAATCTTTATTGCGTTATTAGTACATGTACTTTGGTTCTTCGGTTTACATGGTCCAAATATTGTTGGTGGTATTATTGAGCCACTTTATTTACCAGCATTAGAGAAAAATATTAAGTTATTCCAAGATGGTACATCTGCATTTGATGTTCCAAACATTGTTACAAAACCATTCTTTGATACTTTCGTATATCTTGGTGGTTCTGGTGCAACATTAGCATTCTTAGTAGTTGTATTAATTGTAGCGAAAAGTGCACAATTACGCGGTGTATCTCGTCTATCAATTGGACCTGGTGCATTTAACATTAACGAACCAGTAATCTTTGGTACACCAATCGTATTAAATCCAATTTTATTCATCCCGTTCGTATTAACACCTGTTGTGTTAGTTATTACATCTTATACAGCAATTTACTTAGGATGGGTACCAAAAACAGTAGCGATGGTTCCATGGAACGTTCCACCAATTATTAGTGGGTATCTTGTAACAGGTTTACATCCTTCTGGTGCGATTTTACAATTATTCAACTTTGTTGTTGCAATGGCGATTTACTTCCCATTCGTTGTCGCATGCGATCGTTCAGTTATCCGTACTGAGAAAGCAGCTCAAGGAAATAACAACTCTGTACCTATGTAACATAATAATTGTTCTCACAGACAACATAATCTGTGAGAACAATTACCTTTATATCATGTTCAAAAAGATGATACTCATCTACAAGAACACCAAACTATCATTCATAAAATAATAATTTAATAGAAATGTTCAAACTGAAGGGGTATTTCAATCGGTTGAACCTTATAGAGAGGACGGTAATTATGATGACTACAGCAGAACAAATTCCATTCCAATTGATTTTAAATAGTGGTAACGCACGCAGCTTTGCAATGGAGGCAATTCAATTTGCCAAACAGGGGAAAATGGCAGAGGCTGATGAAGCGATGGTAAAGGCGAAAGAAGCGATCAATGAAGCGCATCATTTCCAAACAGAGCTCATACAATCAGAAGCAAGAGGAGAAAAAACAGCGGTTAGTGTTCTCTTAATTCACGCACAAGATCATTTAATGAATGCGATTACAGTAAAAGAATTAGCGGCAGAGTTTATCGATCTTTATAAAAAGTTAGAAGCGAAAGGGGAATAAAGCATGACTGGAATTAAAATTGCTACAATCGGCGGTGGATCTAGTTATACACCAGAGTTAATTGAAGGATTTATTAAGCGTTATGATGAGCTTCCTGTTCGTGAAATTTGGTTAGTAGATATTGAGGTAGGAAAAGAAAAGTTAGAAATCGTTGGTAACTTAGCGAAACGTATGGTAAAAAAATCTGGTTTACCAATCGAGGTACATTTAACGCTTGATCGCCGCGAGGCATTAAAGGATGCTGATTTCGTAACGACGCAGCTTCGTGTTGGTTTATTAGAAGCACGTGCAAAAGATGAAGCAATCCCATTAAAATATGATGTAATCGGTCAGGAAACGAATGGTCCTGGTGGTTTATTCAAAGCGCTGAGAACGATTCCTGTTATTTTAGATATTTGTAAGGATATGGAGGAGCTTTGTCCGAATGCATGGTTAATTAACTTTGCAAACCCAGCTGGTATGGTAACAGAAGCTGTTCTTCGTTATACAAATATTCAAAGAGTAGTTGGTCTATGTAACGTTCCAATCGGAATCCGTATGGGTCTTGCAAAGTTACTTGAAGTAGATGCGAGTCGTGTTCACGTTGATTTCGCAGGTTTAAATCATATGGTATACGGACTAGATGTATACTTAGATGGCGTAAGTGTAATGGATCGTGTGTTAGAGCTTGTGACAGATCCAGAAAAGCAAATTACGATGGAAAATATCGCAGCGCTTAACTGGGAACCAGACTTTATTCGTGGCCTTCGTGCAATTCCATGTCCATACCATCGTTACTACTACAAAACACGTGAAATGTTAGAAGAAGAGAAAGAAGCTTCAATTGAAAAAGGTACACGTGCAGAAGTAGTAAAACAATTAGAAAATGATTTATTCGAGTTATATAAAGACCCGAACTTAGATATTAAACCACCACAATTAGAAAAACGTGGCGGAGCTTATTATAGTGATGCAGCATGTAGCTTAATTACGTCTATCTACAATAATAAAGGTGATATCCAGCCTGTTAATACACGAAACAACGGAACAATTGCAAGCTTACCACATGATTCAGCTGTTGAAGTGAACTGTATTATTATGAAAGAAGGCCCAAAACCAATTGCAGTTGGAGATCTTCCAGTACCAGTTCGCGGTTTAGTACAACAAATTAAATCATTCGAGCGCACAACAATTGAAGCTGCTGTTACAGGGGATTATCATAAGGCGCTGCTTGCTATGACAATCAATCCACTTGTACCATCAGATAAAGTTGCAAAACAAATTTTAGATGAAATGTTGGAAGCACATAAAGAGTATCTTCCGCAATTCTTTAAAAAGGTAGAGAAATAAAGCGGCGCTATTTAGCCCGCTTTTTTTATTCTATCCCACTTTAATGGGCAGTAAGACCACTACCTCAAAATTCAGCGAAAACAAAGAAATTAGGTGGGGGATCAACTGCCCATAAAAGTCCGATTGGTTCAACTAATAATCAGTGGGGGGAGAAAACCCCCCACTGATTAAAGTTTCACTTTATTAGGAGGTATTATGATGATTAAGTTAATTGTAAATGCAGATGATTTCGGTCTTACAGAAGGTACAAATTATGGCATTATTGATGGACATATAAATGGACTTGTAAATTCAACGACGATGATGATGAATATGCCAGGAACAGAGCATGCGGTACGCTTAGCGAAAGAGTACAACCTACTCGGAGTAGGCGTACATCTCGTATTAACAGCAGGGGAACCACTGTTAAAGGATGTACCGTCACTCGTAGGGGCAAACGGGTCGTTTCATAAACAAAGTGTTGTAAGGGAAGGGAATATAAATCCAGAAGAAGTTGAGAGAGAATGGACTGCTCAAATTGAGAAGTTTTTATCTTACGGATTAACACCAACTCATTTAGATAGTCATCATCATGTACACGGATTACCGATCTTACACGATGTTCTTGAGAGATTAGCGGCTACATATAATGTTCCAATTCGTCGTTGTGAGGAAGATAGAGCGGTGCATCCATTTTCTGATGTGTTTTACAGTGACTTTTACGCAGATGGTGTGACGGAAGATTACTTTGTGAAGTTAAAAGAAAGAGTACAAGGTGAACAAACGGTAGAAATTATGGTTCATCCAGCTTATATTGATCCAGAGCTTGTGAAGCGTTCTTCTTACGTAATGGATCGTGTGAAGGAATTGCGTATTTTAACAGAGAGTGAGTTGCCAGAAGGAATAGAGCTTGTAAAGTTTTAATAGAAAAAACGACGGCATGGTATAGCCGTCGTTTTTTCTATTTATAAAATGGACAGAACATATCCGCCAAAGGCTCCAAGTATAACGATAACCCAAGGTGGTGTTTTCCAAAAAGCGAGCAAGCAAAATAGAAGAGACGCAAAAACAAAATCTACAGCGTTCATAATTGTGCTTGTCCAAATAGGGTCATAAAAAGCGGCAATTAAAATACCGACAACAGCGGCATTGACTCCAAGTAGTGCGCCTTGTATGAAAGATATTTTTCTTACACTGTTCCAAAATGGTAAAACACCAATAACGAGTAAGAAAGCAGGGAGGAAAATCGCAATTGTTGCGAGTATTGCCCCAAGCGTCCCGTTTAACACTGCTCCTATATAAGAGGCGAATGTAAATAGTGGTCCTGGTACTGCTTGTGTTAATCCGTATCCAGCTAGGAACTGTTCTTTCGTCATCATTCCGTTTTGTACGAACTCACCTTCAAGAAGGGGCAGCACGACGTGTCCTCCTCCAAATACAAGTGCGCCAGAGCGATAGAAACTGTCAAATAAAGCGATGTAATAAGAGAACGGTCTTAATATTGGTAGCAGTAGTAATAGTCCAAAGAATAAGACGAGACAAGAAACTGCTATTTTTTTTGAAATAGGTACTTTTATATTTTGAGATTGGCTAATTGGTTGGTTGCGATATAAAAACCAGCCGATAAAGCCACATATTATAATGAGGATGACTTGTGTCCAACTACTTGGCCATAATAAGGCGATTGCGGCAGTTACGATCGCAATTGTTGCACGGTTGCGATCTGGAGTTAACTTTTGCGCCATTCCCCATATGGCATGAGCGACAATAGCGACTGCTACAAGTTTTAGTCCATGAATCCAGCCAGCACTTCCAAGATCGAACTGATTAAGGAATGAGGCGAAGAAAACCAAAATAAGTACAGACGGTAAAGTGAATCCAATCCATGAAATAATAGCTCCTAAAAGCCCGCCCCTTAATAATCCAACGCCCATACCGACTTGACTGCTGGCAGGACCAGGAAGGAATTGACATAATGCTACTAAATCTCCATAGCTTCGTTCATTCATCCATTTTCTTTTTTGCACGTATTCGTGGTGGAAATAGCCGAGATGAGCGACAGGACCGCCGAATGAAGTAAGTCCTAATTTAAATGAGACGAGAAAAATCTCTAATAATGTGTGAAAGGTGTGTTTGTTTTTTTTCAAAATAACCTCCTATAATGTTTTTCTATGTGCATTATACAAGAGACGTTCAATCTATAGGAACGATTTTAATGTAAAGATTTTGTGAATCTTTTCTTTGTAATTAAAATTGAAAAAGTCATAAATGATTATGTCTAAACCATAAAGTAGTAGAAGTAGTGCTGGGAAATTTATATAAGGAGAATGCCTTATGACAACACATTTCTTTGCCAGGTTAACAGGTAAGAGGGAAGTGCCTCCTGTAAATACAGAAGCTTTTGGGGTAGCAGAGTTTATTTTTAGTGATGATTTAACGAAATTGCATTACAGAGTAATACTAAAAAATATAGAAAAGGTTACATCATGTCAAATTCATTTAGGGAAGTCTACTCAAATTGGTCCTGTTGTTTTCTATTTGTATGGTCCACTGGAGCAAGGGATTAGCTTGAACGAGGGAAGTATTACTGGTGTAGTGAATGTAGAGGATTTTGAGGGACCTTTACAAGGGAAATCATTTGTGCATTTACTTCAAGAAATTATTCAAGCAAATGTATATGTTAATGTCCATACGAAATCACAAAAAAGAGGAGAAATAAGAGGGCGAGTTAGAAAAGTAAAGAAGTAGAGGAAAAGGCTGTCCATATGTTGGAACAGCCTTTTCTCATTATATAAGGTGCTAGTTTTAGCAATTATTGTCGGTAAATCGATATATTGTGAAAACCGCTGATATAATCTGAGTTACGCCGATATATTGTGAAAACCGCTGATATAATCTGAGTTACGCCGATATATTGTGAGAATCGCTGATATAATCTGAGTTGCGCCGATATATTTTAATAATCGCTGATATAACTCATGTTACGGTCGATATTTTTAAAAACGGCCTCAATTAATTTTTAAAAGGTTGATTTTTAATAAAGAAGTCCATAACGTAAAACACTTCGTCATCAGGTATTTGTATTTCAAATGTATTTTCAATTGGTTGCAATGCTTTTTTTACTTTCATATACATCCAGTATTCATCTTGTCTTCTTTTCTCTTTATCAGGGTGAGGAAGAAGGTTTTCTCCTTTTTGAAGACGGTCAACCATACAGCTCATATGCAGAATAACACCCATTAAGCTATCAGGAGTTAGCTGTAAGGAAATTAATTCTTGAATTGTATTTAATGCGTAACGAATTGTTTTGATAAGTAACGCTCCATCGTTACGCTGCATTTGTTGTTCAAGAATATCCGCCATTTTTGCATATGTTTCTTCATACGTAATTAATTCTTGAATGGGCTGAATTGCTGTGTAGTTTACGATGTCTTGGAAATGATATGTTAAGCATGGCACTTGCACATCGAAATTCGTGACAATACAAATGATGTTACGCTCTTTTTTTATGTTCTCGATCATTTTCGTTAAATCTTTTTCATGGACGATACTAATCGGAATAATTTCAATTAAGTCTTTATCAAATCGTAAATAATTCTCTAACATTTTTTGAATAGCTAAAGCACTTCCTTCACCAGTTAAACAAGCTGTTAAAATAACAGATTTCATTGGAGAGAGAGGTTTTTTCTTTTCTTCTTGTACGTTTAAGTAAAACGGTGTTAAATTTTTTACTGTTTCATATAGCGCATCTAATGAATAACCGAGCTGAGCTTTTCGAGCTGCTTCCAGTGCATGTGGTGTGCTCGTCATCGAGAGAACACGTACAGGGATTTTGAACTCCGTTTCTAATATGTCACCGATATAAGCAAGTGACCCCATATCGACAAGTAAGAGAAGCCCATTTACATTTTGTAGTGTTTTCATATATACTTTCACACGTTCCAAGAAATCTTTCGGTGATTCATGTAACGGCATATCAATACCGGTTACTTCCTCAATGCCGAGAAGTTCGTTTGCAACGTTTGCCATTTCAGTTGCGATGCCATTACCGTGTGCTAATATTAATACTTTTACTTCTGTTTGTGAGGCAGGAATTGGATCAACAACGAAGAACATTGTTAAAAAGCCAGCTTCATCAATAGGCATTGTTATTTGTAACTCTTCTTCCAGTAGTTGAATGCCTTGCATAGCTACGGAAAAGGCTTTTTTATATTTCGTACGAATTTGATTTAATTGTGGGTGATGTATTTGTTTGCCGCTTTGTAAACGTTGTAGAGTTGTCTGTACATGTAAACTTAAAGCGAGAAATACTTTTTCATCAAACGTCTTAGATAAGTGCTTTTCCGCAAGTTCCGCTATTTTTTCACATACGGAAACGATATTACGATCCACAATTTTAAAAACATTTTCATGGCTTGTTTTTTTTGATATTTGGTTAAAATATTGTACGAAAAAGCTTTGAACATCATTTTCTATTAGTAATTCTAATTCTTCCTCTTCAATACCGCGTGCTTGAAGTTCTTCGTATTTATAATCAATATAATCGTAAATAGAAGAGCGTTTTTCATCTTCTGTTTTATGATTACTCCAACCTTCATCACCTGTAAATACAAACGTTTCATTTGGTATTTGGTATAAGTGACGGCTCTTTCTTTCGATGAACAGCCCCTCTTTCATATACCAAGGTAAGTCTGTACTTGAAACATAGACAGAATCACGTTTCTTTGTTACGAATTCAGAATAGGCTTTCGCACAGGCGATCTGTACATCCGTTTTTAATTGACCGATGTTATTGGGACAATTGTAAAAGACGAAAGCACGCATTGCATTCGGACTAACGTGAATTTCTTTTCGCAGACGAATTGCTTCATTTGTAAAAAATAGTTGTAGTAAAGCAAAGCGCTCTTTATGTGTACGCTCACGAAGTGGTGGCAGCGTGATAGTCATCGGTATACGTCTTGTAAATGTTTTTAATAAAAATGAATTTGGTTCTTCTGTTGTTGCAGTAATGATTAATACTTGTGCTTTACGCTCGTTTTCTGTTTCTCCAAGGCGGCGATATACTCCGCGGTCAATAAAGGTGAAAAGCATTTCTTGGCCTTCTGGAGGCAGGCGATGTACTTCATCTAAGAAGAGAATCCCTTCATGAGCTTTTTCAATTAACCCTTTTTGATCACTTGCACCTGTGTAAGCTCCTTTTTTAATTCCAAATAACTGTCCAAGTAGTAGCTGTGGATTATTTGCATAATCAGCGCAGTTAAAGACGATAAATGGTGCATTTTTAGGAAGTTGTTCAACTTCAATTGCATATTCGTGCATTAAAGAAGCAAACATAGACTTTCCGACTCCTGTTTCTCCGAGCAGTAAAGTATGCATACCGTTTGGAGGATAGAGCATAGAAGCTTTCGCTTTTTCAATTGCGATTTTAAGGCTTGTATTTTCAATTGCAAATGTATCTAATGAAGTCACTTCTTTTGAATGCGTTTCCAACAAAGCGTTCGTTTCTATATAAAAACGAACGGGACGCGTATTTGTTTTTAATAAACGTTTATCTTTTACAAGTTTGTTTAAGTCGCTACTTACATTGGCGCGATCTAGTTGCAGAAAGGTAGCGAGTTCTGATGCGGTTACACCTTCTGTATAATTGCCTTTTTGTATTGCGTTAAAAATGAGATCTATTCGTTTCATTTCTATTCACCTCGAAACTTCATCACTATTTAAAATTTTACACAAAAACGGGAAGGGTGGGAAGAGAAAAATAAAACAGCTTTAGCACATAGGCACTAAAGCTGTTACAATCTTGTGTCTTTCCAAAAATTTACCTTGAGATGAGAAGAAGGATTATAGGGAAGAAGTTTGTATCCTTGTGACTGTAAATAATCAATTACTTTTGGCAGTATTTGTACGGTTACACTCGAATCATGCATTAAAATGACTTCTACTTGTTCATCACTTTGATTACGTACTCTTTCGAGTATGGCAGAAGGATTGTCATAGCTTTTCCAGTCGTATGTATCGATTGTCCAATCCCACATTTTATACTGGGCCGATACAAGTGCGTCACGGTAATTCTTTTTTAAGTAAGGCATACTACCATATGGAACGCGAACGAGATGTGTATTTAATTTCGTAACTTGCTGGACAATGCTTTGTGTTTGCTCCATTTCTGCAATTAAAGTGGAAGGGTCACCAGTGTAAAGGCGTTTTACATCATGTGACATGCTGTGGAGACCGATATAATGTCCTTCTTTAATTAATCTTTGCATCGTTTTTGTGTAATGTGGCACTTTTCCGCCAATAACAAAGAAAGTTGCTTTTCCGTTCTTTTCTTTTAAGATGTTTAAAATTTGTGTAGTATATTTGTTTGGCCCGTCATCAAATGTTAAGTACGCAATTTTTTGTGTAGGAGAGGTCGTTTCAGTATTTGGATGATATTCAGCAGGAATAACAGTTGTTGCTTCAGTATTAGATGATGCGTACATAGTAATGGTCAAAAATAAAATAATACATTGCAATACTCGCTTGATCATAACATTCACCCTCAGTTTGACAATCAAGATGTAAAAAGAAAACTTGATACGTTTCTTATTATGTATATCTTTCTCCAATAGAGGAACTCTCAAACAATCTATATTTTGGAAATATAAAATAAGGAATAAAAAATAGCATCCTCTTATAAGAAAGAGGATGCTATTTGAATATTTCATAATGGTAAAGGCTATACTACAATTAGTCTTCGCGTTTTTTCACTTTTTTATAAAAGGAAATAATTGGTTTGTAGCGTTCATGTACAAGCCCGATTATTTCAGCAATGATTTCTGTGAAGAAAATCAAAGCGAAAAGAAGAATAATGGATAACCATAATGTTGCACTAGTGAAAATAATGGCATTTACACTAAAGAAAATACCGAATGCGTATATAATTAGTACCGTTTTGCGATGAGAGAATCCCATTGCAAGTAAGCGGTGATGTAAATGCGATTTATCTGGTGCTGAAATAGGTTTTTTATTTACGATACGACGGATGATTGCAAATATCGTATCAAATATAGGTACACCTAAAATGATAATTGGAACGATAAAACTGAATAACGTTACACTTTTGTATAATCCAAGTAACGATATAACAGAAATACAGTATCCTAAAAATAGTGCTCCTGTATCTCCCATGAAAATTTTTGCTGGATGGAAGTTGTAGAATAAAAATCCAATTGTACTTGCTAATATAATTAATGCAAGTGGCAATATAATAGCTGTTCCAGTACCCCATGGACTAGTGAAGGCCATATATGCTAGCGTTGCAAGTACGATAGATGAAATCCCCGCAGATAATCCATCTAAGCCGTCAATTAAGTTGATTGCATTCGTAATACCTACAAGCCAAAATACTGTAATTGGATAAGCAAGCCATCCAAGTTCAGTATCCCCAAGGAATGGGATATATAATACTTGCACTAATAATCCACTTTTTACAATCATAATGGCAACTAACAGTTGTCCACCGAATTTTACTCTCGCAGATAACTCGTACATATCATCTAAAATTCCGATGATTACAATGATAATCGCACCTAGCGTTATCGATAACATTCTTTGCTCATATAAGCCGCCAACAACAAATCCTACAGCTACACCGATAAAGATTGCTAACCCGCCAAGACGAGGCATAATCTTTTGGTGCACTTTACGTGCGTTTGGCTTATCTGTCGCTCCTATTTTAAAAGCTAATTTAATAACTAAAGGAGTAACGACGAGTACAGTGATGAAAGATGCCAAAATGGCATAAATCACTTGTGAGTCCATTAATACCCCACCCTTTATAGTCTAACGTAATTTTTTTTTTTTGAAAATATATTTATCTGAAAATTATGATGTTTATTTACAGGCTCATAACATATGGTATCACAAAAAGATTAGAATTCAATCTTTTTTTCTTTTTACGCTTAATGGAAGCGGATAGAATATATGACAATTGTATATAGAATGTTGAATCATATAAGAAGGTTAATCGTACTGGACTTTGGAATATGACATTTCCTCTTTTTCTTCAATAGTGAATACTTTTATTTCAGTATTATAAGTGTTACACGTAGAAATGAGTAAGTCTCGTGTTAAAATGTGGGAATTTATCTGGAGTGAGCTGGTAGCTGGCTTCCCAATGATTAAGTTGCACTTTATATTATAGTGCATTTAATTTTACAAAAACTTTAAAAAGAATGAGGGAAGTAATTCATATAATGAAAAAGGAAAAGAGTTTTCTCATTTTTAATGTGAGAGGGGGAAGCACAGGGAGAATTCTATATTTCATATCTTTTCTATTGTATATTCCTGTGCGAAAAGGAAATGAAAATTACGATAGTAGGTACTGGATATGTTGGATTGATTACAGGAGTAGGATTGGCAAAGTTGGGGCATTCAGTTACATGTTTTGATATAGATGATGAGAAAATTGAACGGATAAAACAAGGGGATTTACCTATTTATGAGGTTAGATTACATGAATTAATAAATCATGCATATGAGAATAATGCTTTAACTTTCACATCAAATAAAGAAGAGGCGTTTGAGGATGTAGAGTTTATATTTATTGCAGTTGGAACACCACCTTTATTAGATGGGACGGCGGATTTAACGTATATTCAGAGTGCTTGTAATGATATTGGAGTATATGCGACGAACGATATTATTGTTGTTACGAAAAGTACAGTTCCAGTAGGTACAAATGATGTAATGAAAGGATGGATTGAGGAGGAGTTAAAGGGGAGATATACATTACATATCGTATCGAATCCAGAGTTTTTGCGTGAAGGTTCAGGTATTTATGATTTCTTTCATGGAGATCGTATTGTAATTGGAGCAGATAGTGAGGAAGTAGCAAGAAGAGTAGAGAGTTTGTATAGCGAATTACGCTTAGAAACGTATGTTACAGATATTAAAAGTGCAGAGATGATTAAATACGCGTCGAATGCCTTTTTAGCTACAAAGATTAGTTTCATTAATGAAATTTCAAATATATGTGAGAAGGTAGGCGCAAATGTACTGGATGTTGCTAAAGGGATGGGAATGGATAAGAGAATTGGTGCATCTTTTTTAAATGCGGGTATTGGATACGGGGGATCATGTTTTCCAAAAGATACGAAAGCGCTGGTGCAAATTGCGGGAAATGTTGCTCATGATTTTCGTTTGTTAAAAGCGGTTATTGAAGTAAATAATAAGCAACAACTGCTATTGATTGAAAAAGCGAAAAAAGTCATGAACATGAATAAAAAGCGGATTGCAGTTCTTGGCGCATCCTTTAAACCAAATACGGATGATATTAGAGAGGCACCATCTCTCATTATAATAGAAGCATTAATTAATATAGGTGCATATATTGTTCTTTACGACCCAAAAGCAATTCAATATGTGAAAAATATATTTGGAGATGCTATACAATATAGCAATTGTATAGATGAATCGATTAGAGATGCGAGTGCGGTTTTTATCGTAACAGAATGGGAAGATATTCAAACTTATCCGTTAGAAAAGTACGTACAACTTATGAGGGAGCCTATTTTATTTGATGGGAGAAATTGTTATACTGATGAAGATGTTAAGAAACAAAAGATAGATTATTACTCGGTGGGAAGAAAAAGTATTTGTAATAGAAAAGTTTCTGTTATACGTTAAAAAGGGATATACTCATGCCTATTTTTATATGTCATAATAGAAGCTGTAATTAGTGAAAGAAAAGAGGCAATCACATGACTGAACGTTTAAAAGTAATGACAATTTTCGGGACACGTCCAGAAGCAATTAAAATGGCACCTCTTGTATTAGAGTTGCAAAAACACCCAGAAAAAATTGAATCGATTGTGACTGTAACAGCACAACATCGCCAAATGTTAGACCAAGTATTAAGTATCTTTGGAATTACGCCAGATTTCGATTTAAATATCATGAAAGATCGCCAAACTTTAATTGATGTTACAACGCGTGGCTTAGAAGGTTTGGATAAAGTAATGAAAGAAGCGAAGCCGGATATTGTACTTGTACATGGTGATACAACAACAACATTTATTGCAAGCTTAGCTGCTTTTTATAATCAAATTCCAGTAGGTCATGTTGAGGCGGGCCTTCGTACGTGGGATAAGTATTCTCCATACCCAGAAGAGATGAATCGTCAATTAACAGGTGTAATGGCGGATCTTCATTTCTCACCGACAGCAAAATCAGCAACGAACTTACAGAAGGAAAATAAAGATGAATCACGTATTTTCATCACAGGAAATACAGCGATTGATGCGCTGCAAACGACTGTAAAAGAAACATATAGTCATCCTGTACTAGAGAAACTTGGAAATGATCGTCTTGTACTTATGACAGCTCATCGTCGTGAAAACTTAGGTGAACCGATGCGTAACATGTTCCGTGCAATTAAGCGTCTTGTTGATAAGCATGAAGATGTACAAGTTGTATACCCTGTTCATATGAACCCTGTCGTTCGTGAAATAGCAAATGAAATTTTAGGTGAACATAACCGTATTCATTTAATTGAGCCGCTAGATGTAATTGATTTCCACAATGTTGCAGCTCGTTCATACTTAATGTTAACGGATTCTGGTGGTGTACAAGAAGAAGCTCCATCACTTGGTGTACCAGTTCTTGTTCTTCGTGATACAACAGAGCGCCCTGAAGGTATTGAAGCAGGTACGCTGAAATTAGCAGGAACAGACGAAGAGACAATCTTTAGTCTTGCTGATGAGTTGTTATCAGATAAAGAAGCTCATGATAAGATGGCGAAAGCATCTAACCCTTACGGTGATGGTCGTGCATCAGAGCGTATTGTAGAAGCAATTTTACAACACTTTAATAAGTAAATAAAAAAGGCCCAATCGGATAGATTGGGCCTTTTTGCTACGGCTGATTGCGCATAATCCACTCCGCATGAGCATTTGTAGAAGGTGGCGGATCAGTTGGTGTTTTATTTTGGTTTGTTTCTTTTTTTGTTTGTTCGTTAGAATTAGAACTTGAATTTGAATCAGGATTTGAGTTGTTTTTTGTAGTTGGATTTTTTGCTTTTTCTCCTAATTCTTTTTCAATTTCGTTACGCACCGTTTCTATACTGATTGGATCTGGAAGGAAGTAATAAATACCGCCTATCTTTTTATCTTCACCTTCAAGCTTTAACGTTTGCATTGTAGAAGGATCAAATCCAGAAAGTTTATTGTAAAGAGCAAGTCCGTCTGAAATAGGAATGTCGGTTTTTATATATTTTCCAACGACAGCTGTTAAATCTTTAATTTTAAATACAGTAGAAGTGGAGTTTAGTTTATGAGCAACAGCGGCTAGTAATTGTCTTTGTCTAGCAGCTCGACCATAATCGCCATTTGGATCTTGCTTTCGCATACGTACATAAGCAAGTGCTTCTTCACCGTTTAAGTTTTGCTGTCCTTGCTTAAATTGGATTTTTTTGTAGTAATCGACGTCAGATCGCTCCCAGAAATCGAAGGGTACGTCAACGGTAACGCCGCCAACAGCATCAACGATACCTTTAAAGCCTTGGAAATCAATTTTAAGATAATGGTCTACAGGAACTTTTAGAAAGCCTTCGACAGTTTTGATTGCCATTTCTTCTCCGCCGTAAGCATGGGCAGCGTTAATTTTGTCTTCTTTATTTTTGCCAACAATTTTAACTCGAGAATCACGAGGAATACTCATAAGTGAAATCTTTTGTGTTTTTGGATTGACTGTTGCAAACATTAATGAGTCTGTACGACCATTTTGACCGTCTGTCGCATAATCTTCTATACCCATAATGAGAATTGTAAAAGGTTCCTTTGTAATTTCTACATCTTTATTTCTTAAATCCGATTTTTCACGAGTAAAACCACTATACATCCCCATAAGAGAAGAGTAAGAATTTAACACATAAACTCCTATACTGCCAAATAAAAATGCGAAAATAAGGAAGAAGAAAAGTTTCCTTCTTCGCTTCTTTTTTATTCTGCTATTTTGGAGATGATAATAACGTTCTTCCATATATAATCTCCTTAGTTCGTTAGTTCATTCGTAGGGAAGTAATTCACTACATTAATCTTTGAAGGTGATAAATGGGTTATGCTTAGATAACATCTTGTTCTAAGTACAACATATCTCCTTCTGTAATTGTACATTTCCCGTTTGTTAATTCAATCATCCAATCTGTAAATGCTTGTTTGCCGTCTTCTTCTACATACGTATCAAATGTGATATTTTCTAGATAATGTATATCTTTAATGGCATATTTTGAATTGCGTAATTCATTTTCCACTTTGCCAAGTAATGTGTAATCAATCTCGGTTTGCATCACACGCATTAGTTTTCGCTGGACAACACCGACATGATTAATGCCCTCGCTTGTACATTTTCCATATGCACGAATTAATCCACCTGCGCCAAGTTTAATGCCGCCAAAATAGCGTGTTACGACAACAACGGTATCTTTTAGTCCACGTTTTTTAAGTACCTCTAGCATTGGTACGCCAGCTGTACCGCTAGGCTCGCCGTCATCATTTGCTTTTTGAATATGGTCTTGTTCGCCAATTAAATAAGCGGAACAATTGTGTGTTGCATTCCAATGTTGTTTTTTTATTTTTTGTATAAATGCTTGAGCCTCTTCCTCAGTCGTTGCTCGGCTAATATAACAAATAAATCTTGATTTTTGAATGACGATTTCGTGTTCGCCGTAGTCTTTGATTGTAAAATATTGTAATAGCACTTGTGTACGCCCCTATCTATCAAAATGACTAGTACTTTCCATTTTAAAAGCGAGCCTTTTTATATTCAAACATTTTTTCTAAATATGCTGAAGTTTTTGGTGAGTATTTTATCTTTTTGTTGTAATTTGTCGAGATGGTAGGTATAATTTCAACCGGCATTTTCATGTATGGATGCACCATTTGTAGTTTTCGTGTAAAATTAGGAAATAAAACTTTTTATAAGGCAGGTACGAAAATGAAAATAGCTATTGTTACTGATAGTACGGCATATATACCGAAGCAAATTCGTGATGAACTCAATATATATATGATTCCATTAAACGTTGTGTTTGGAACAGAATCTTATCAAGAAGAAGCTGAAATTTCAGCAGATGATTTTTATGTGAAAGTACGTGAACAAGAGGAACTTCCAAAAACTTCTCAACCAGCAATCGGAAAGTTTGTTGAGCTATATGAAGAACTAGCTAAAGATTATGATGCAGTTATTAGTATTCACCTATCAAGTGGAATTAGTGGTACATATCAAACATCAACGACAGCTGGACAGATGGTAGAGGGTATTGATGTGTACACGTATGACTCTGAAATTAGTTGTGAAGTACAAGGATTTTATGTGCGTGAAGGTGCAAAGTTAGCAAGTGAAGGAAAGAATCCAAAAGAGATTATCGCTCGTTTTGATGAAATGAAGAAAACAATGGACGCCTATTTTGTAGTTGATGATTTACATCATTTACAGCGTGGTGGTCGATTGAATAGCGCACAAGCTTTCATCGGCAGTCTGTTACAAGTGAAGCCAGTTTTATATTTTAGAGATAAAATCATTATTCCGTTTGAAAAGATTCGTACACGTAAAAAAGCATTAAAACGTATCATTGAAATTTTTGATGAGCAAGCAAGTAAAGGTGTACCTATGGAAGCAGTTATCATTCATGCACAACGTGAAGAAGAAGCGAATGAATGGAAGAAAGAATTAGAAGCAAAATATCCTCACGTCACAATTCGTACAGGTTATTTTGGAGCTGTAATTGGTACGCACTTAGGTGAAGGTGCATTAGGTCTTGGATGGTATACGAAGTAATAAAGATATAAAAAGCTCTCTTTTTAAGAGGGTTTTTTTACGGGTATGTTACGTTTAGTTGACAAGTTAATATTTGGAAATGGTAAAATGTACGTAAAATAAAATAATGAGGAAAGTTTTATAACTTACTTTTTACAAGAAACTATATTATAATGGAAGAGAGGTGAAACATATGGAGCATAATTCTTGTTTATGTCCAAAGTTTGAGTCAGCTTTTACTCTGCTTAGTAAGAAGTGGACTGGCTTAATTATTAAATCTTTGCTTGAAGAGTCGAAACGTTTTAGAGAAATCGCAGATATTATCCCAAATATGAGCGATCGTATGTTGTCAGAGCGTTTGAAGGAATTGGAAAGCGAGGGCATTGTAGTTCGTAATGTCTATCCAGAAGTACCAGTTCGAATCGAGTATGGCTTAACTGACAAGGGAAAAGCGTTAGAAAGTGTTATGGATGAGGTCCAAAATTGGGCTGAGAAATGGATGAAGTAGCATTTCATTTCTATTCGTATATTTAATAAAACGTAAGGGATTCCTTACGTTTTTTCTTTGTTTATAGAAGTAAGAAAAGTATATAAATTTCTACACACACATACAAAAATATACGAATTTTGCACTATAGTCACATATAATATTACATTTGTTTTACAAAAACGTAACATTAGCAAAAAAAATCCCGAATTATGGTATAAATTTTATAGGTTATATACGGAAAAAGAAAAAAGAAAGCGGTGTAAAAAATAAAATGAAAAAGCTAAAAATGACATCTTGCGCATTAGTTGCAGGGTTAATGTTTTCAGGGCTAACACCAAATGTATTTGCAGAAGATAAAATTTCTGACGTGAAATCACAAATTAATACACAAAATGACACTTTACATAAACAACAACAAGAACGTGATGAATTACAAAAACAAATGAATGACTTAAACAAAACAATTCAAGGTTTAGATAAATCTGTTCAAGAGAATGCTGCAAAGCTTGATGAAACAACGAAAAAAGTTTCTGATACTGAGCAATTAATTGAAAAGAAAAATAAAGATATTGCAGAATTACAAACAAAGATTGCAAAACGTGAAGAGCTATTAAGAAAGCGTTTAGTTGCACTTCAAGAACAACCAAATACGAACGTTGTAACAGAAGTTCTTGTAAACTCTAAAAACGTTGCAGATTTAGTTGATCGTTTAACTTCTGTTTCTAAAATTCTTGAGTCTGATGAAGATATCATGAAAACACAACAAGAAGATCAAGCTAGTGTGAAAAAAGATGTTGCAACGGTAAAAGAGAAACAAAAAGAATTAAAAGAAGCACAAGCTCAAATTGAAACTGCTAAGAAAGAACTTGACGCTGAAAAAGAGAAAAAAGCAACAGCGGTAAACGATTTAAGCAGTAAAATGGATACAGTTGTAACTTCAATGACAAGTACGGAAGGTCAATTGAAAGAGCTTGAGAAACAAGCGTTACAATTACAACGCATTGCAGAAGAAGAAGCACAAGCAAAAGCTGCACAAGAAGCTGCTGCTCAAAAACAAGCAGAGCAAGCTGCTAAAGCTGCGCAAGCTCAGCCAGCACAAGCACCTGCAGAGCAAGCTGCACCAGCAAACAATGGTGGACAAGCTCAAAAAGAAGAGCCTAAAAAAGAGGCACCTAAAGCAGAAAAGAAAACACCAGAGCAAAACCCAGCACCAACTCCACCGGATACTGGCGTAATTGGTAAAGCTAAGCAATATTTGGGTAAGCCATATGTTTGGGGAAGTGCATCTCCATCAAACGGTGGTTTTGACTGTAGTGGATTCATTTCTTACATTTTTGGTGTAGGTCGTCAAGACGTTAATGGTTACTGGAACTCAGTTTCTAAAGTAAGTAGCCCACAACCAGGAGACTTAGTATTCTTCCAAGGTACTTACAAAGCAGGCCCATCTCACATCGGTATTTACGTTGGTAATGGCCAAATGATCCATGCTAGCGATAAAGGAATTGCGTACGGTGATATTAACAGTTCGTATAACAAAAAACATTTCTTAGGATACGGTCGATTCTAGGATTTATAAAAGAATAAAACATGTGTATAAAGTCGATAGCTTACTATTTTCTAAGTAGGTTATCGGCTTTTTTGAGTTTTTACGAGATGATGAGAAAGGTTTATAGTAGTGCTGGAGGTGGTATGAATGCTTGCTGGAAAACAGTTGCTATTAGAAGAACTCTCTTCAGATTTACGGAAAGAATTAAGTGATTTGAAAAAGAAGGGAGAAGTCGCATGTGTACAAGGCATAACAAAGAAGGCTTCTAAATATATATGTCAGCGCTGCGGAAATATAGAGCAGCGATTATTTGCATCATTTTTATGTAAAAGGTGCAGTAAAAGATGCACGTATTGCCGGAAGTGCATCACGATGGGGAGAGTTAGTGAATGTACTGTACTCGTTCGTGGGATTCAGGAAAGAAAGGAAGAAAGAGAGTTAAATCAGTTGCAGTGGAAAGGGGTTTTGTCTACCGGTCAGGAGTTGGTGGCGCAAGGTGTTATAGAAGCTATTAAGCAGAAAGAATCTTTCTTTATTTGGGCTGTATGCGGTGCTGGAAAAACAGAGATGTTGTTTTACGGAATTAACGAAGCGCTTCAAAAAGGGGAAAGAGTTTGTATCGCAACGCCGAGAACGGATGTTGTTCTAGAATTAGCACCGAGATTGCAAGAAGTATTTCCATATATAAAGGTAGCGGCTTTATATGGAGGGAGTGTGGATAAAGAAAAAGATGCAGTACTAGTGGTTGCGACTACGCATCAGTTATTACGTTATTATAGGGCATTTCATGTCATGGTTGTAGATGAAATAGATGCTTTTCCATATTGTGTAGATCAAATGTTACAGTACGCGGTAAAACAAGCGATGAAAGAAAGAGCGGCGCGTATTTATTTAACTGCGACTCCAGATGAAACGTGGAAGCGAAAACTTAGAAAAGGTAAACAAAAAGGTGTTATTGTTTCTGGACGATATCACCGTCATCCCTTGCCAGTTCCTTTATTTTGTTGGTGCGGGAATTGGAAAAAAAACCTCATTCATAAAAGAATTCCTCGAGTTTTACTACAGTGGTTACAAACATACTTAAATAAAAAATTCCCCATTTTTTTATTTGTCCCCCATGTGCGATATATAGAAGAAATAAGCTTGTTGTTAAAACCATTAAACAATCGAATTGAAGGTGTACATGCAGAAGATCCGGGGAGAAAAGAAAAAATAGCGGCTTTCAGAAAGGGAGAAATCCCATTATTAGTTACAACGACAATTTTAGAGCGAGGCGTAACGGTGAAAAATTTGCAAGTCGCAGTTTTAGGGGCGGAAGAAGAAATATTCTCAGAAAGTGCACTCGTACAAATTGCGGGTCGAGCAGGGCGGAGCTCTGAAGCGCCGTATGGAGAGGTTATTTATTTTCACTATGGTAAGACAGAAGCGATGGTACGCGCGAAAAAACATATTCAAGGTATGAATAAAAATGCGGAAGAACAAGGATTGATTGATTAATGCATTGTTTACTTTGTGATGAGTGTTTTGTAGAAAAGGTTAGTTGGTACAATTTTTTTGTAAAGTGTCATAGAAAATATATATGTGATAGATGTGAACAGAAACTTTCCTATATTATAGGAGAAATTTGCATGGAATGTGGGCGACCTTTAGAATTTGTTTCTACCTCATTTCAAGAAGACGGTATTTGTATAGATTGTATAAGGTGGATGAAAGAGGAGAAGTATCGTTCTTTTAAAAACCGTTCGTTATACATGTATGATGATGGGATAGTAGCGCAGTTTAAGTTTCGGGGGGATGCAGAGTTAGTTCGCATTTTTTATCGCCCGTTTCGAAATTTATTTCAAAATTATTTTGCCAATGTTTCAACCGTTATAGCTGTTCCGCTTAGTAAGGAAAGGGAAGTTGAACGTGGTTTTAATCAAGCTGAGTTATTAGCAACTTGTTTGCCTGTCAAAATTTCTTATCCATCATTAAGAAGAAGGGAAACAGAAAAGCAAAGTAAGAAGACACGTAAAGAAAGGGTGTCAGGAAGCAATCCTTTTTATTTTCAGGGAGAAGAGATGTTTTCTGGACAACATATTTTACTCGTTGATGACGTGTATACGACAGGAATTACAGTTAGGCAAATCGGAAGTTTGTTATATGAGAGAGGGGCAACGGAAGTATCTAGTTTGACACTTTGTAGAAGTTAATATGGCAGTGTCGAAAGGGATAATAAAAAGGCGATAAGTCTTCTTTGACTTCATATGTTGTCATTCGTTATAGTCAAAATATGGGGCGAATGCCCTGATTTTTAGAGTGAAGGGAATGGAATGAACATGCAAGGAAGAGTGAAATGGTTCAATGCAGAAAAGGGATTTGGGTTTATTGAGCGTGAAGATGGTGACGATGTATTTGTCCATTTTTCTGCTATTCAACAAGATGGGTTTAAGTCATTAGAAGAAGGGCAACAAGTAGAGTTTGACATTGTAGATGGAGCACGTGGACCACAAGCAGCTAATGTTGTGAAACTGTAGGGGATATTGTTTTTGGAAGAGAAAGCTGCGTTTGTGGCAACGTTATATATATGTAGTAGAACCTCTTGTTTTTCGCAAGGGGTTTTTGTTATAGGGTAAGTTGTCAAAAAGTTGTTTCTTTTCTGTAACGAATTGTCCACAGTTATATTCGTTATTCACGATGTTAATAGGATAAAATAAAGATAGAAACGATGCATCTTTTCATTTCAACAAAAAACGATAAAAAAATCGCAATTCCACTAATTTTTTTAAAAAAGTTAGAAGGAGTTTTTAAGCCAATGTCGAAATTATAGTACATAGGCTTGAAAGGAGGAATTCATCTATGAAATTCAACATTCGTGGTGAAAATATTGAAGTAACTCCAGCATTAAAGGAATATGTAGAGAAAAAACTAAGTAAGTTAGAGCGTTATTTTGATACATTCCCAGAGATTAAAGTTAATTTAAAAGTATACTCTGACAAGCAACGTGTCGAGGTAACAATACCATTTACTGATTTATTACTTCGTGCAGAAGAAACTAATAGCGATATGTACGCTGCTATTGATTTAGTAGTTGATAAAATTGAGAGACAAATTCGTAAACATAAAACAAAAGTAAATCGTAAGTTACGTGAGAAAGGTTCTATGAAAACGAACTTTATCCTTCCAGAAGCAGTAGCTGTTTTGGATGAGGTAGAAGAAGATGAATTAGAACTTGTACGTACAAAACGATTCGACTTAAAACCGATGGACGTTGAAGAGGCAATCCTACAAATGGATATGCTAGGACATAATTTCTTCGTCTTCACAAATGCTGATACAAATGAAACTAATGTTGTATATGGCCGTAAAGATGGGAAATACGGTTTAATCGAAACTAAATAATAATTCGAAAGCGCAGCCGAAATGGCTGCGCTTTTTTTGCTGAAAATAGATTTTTAAAAAACTTTTCTTAATTTAGAACGAGACATTCGGCCGATTGTTGTCATAGTTATAAGACAAGTGTTACAATTATCATTAGGTATATACATTTTAGTTTTTTTAATTAGGAGAAAAATTGGCATAACATACATTTGATTGTTATAACGACTGATTGTAATAGAGAAAAAGAAAACAATCGGAAGTTTTATTTTAATAAAAAGAGGAGCGTATTTCCTATGATCGGTATTTTAAAAAAGGTGTTTGATGTAAACCAACGCCAAATTAAACGTATGCAGAAAACAGTTGAGCAAATTGATGCATTAGAGTCATCTATTAAGCCACTAACTGATGAACAATTAAAAGGAAAGACGCTTGAATTTAAAGAACGTCTAACAAAAGGTGAAACAGTAGATGATCTACTACCTGAAGCTTTCGCGGTTGTTCGCGAAGCGGCAACTCGTGTTCTTGGAATGCGTCCATATGGCGTACAGTTAATGGGTGGTATTGCCTTACATGAAGGGAATATTTCTGAGATGAAAACGGGTGAAGGTAAAACGTTAACGTCTACATTACCTGTATATTTAAATGCTTTAACAGGAAAAGGTGTTCACGTTGTTACAGTCAATGAATACTTAGCACAACGTGATGCGAATGAAATGGGACAACTTCATGAGTTCCTAGGCTTAACAGTAGGAATTAACTTAAATAGTATGTCACGCGAAGAGAAACAAGAGGCTTATGCTGCTGATATTACGTATAGCACAAATAATGAGCTTGGATTCGATTACTTACGTGATAACATGGTTTTATATAAAGAGCAGTGCGTTCAACGTCCACTTCACTTTGCTATTATCGATGAAGTCGATTCTATTTTAGTCGATGAAGCACGTACGCCGCTTATTATTTCAGGACAAGCTCAAAAATCAACAGAGCTATACATGTTTGCAAATGCATTTGTTCGTACGTTAGAAAATGAAAAAGATTATTCATTTGATGTGAAAACGAAAAATGTAATGCTAACAGAAGATGGTATTACGAAAGCAGAGAAAGCTTTCCATATTGAAAACTTATTCGATTTAAAACATGTAGCACTTCTTCACCATATTAATCAGGGGCTTCGTGCACACGTTGTTATGCATCGTGATACAGATTATGTTGTACAAGAAGGCGAAATCGTAATTGTAGACCAATTCACTGGTCGTCTTATGAAAGGTCGTCGTTATAGCGAAGGATTACACCAAGCGATTGAAGCAAAAGAAGGTGTAGAAATTCAAAATGAAAGCATGACGCTTGCAACAATTACATTCCAGAACTACTTCCGTATGTATGAAAAATTATCTGGTATGACTGGTACAGCGAAAACAGAGGAAGAGGAATTCCGTAACATTTACAATATGAACGTTATTGTAATTCCGACAAACAAACCGATTATTCGTGATGATCGTGCCGATTTAATCTTTAAATCAATGGAAGGTAAATTCAATGCTGTTGTTGAGGATATTGTAAATCGTCATAAACAAGGGCAACCTGTTCTTGTAGGTACAGTTGCAATTGAAACTTCAGAGCTTATTTCAAAAATGTTAACGCGTAAAGGTGTACGTCATAACATCTTAAATGCGAAAAACCATGCACGTGAAGCTGATATTATTGCGGAAGCAGGTATGAAAGGTGCTGTAACGATTGCAACGAATATGGCTGGTCGTGGTACAGATATTAAGCTTGGAGATGATGTAAAAATCTTCGGTCTAGCAGTTATCGGTACAGAACGACATGAAAGCCGTCGTATTGATAATCAGTTACGTGGTCGTGCCGGTCGTCAAGGGGACCCTGGTGTGACGCAGTTCTACTTATCAATGGAAGATGAATTAATGCGCAGATTTGGTTCAGATAATATGAAAGCAATGATGGACCGCCTTGGTATGGATGATTCACAGCCGATTGAAAGTAAAATGGTTTCTCGTGCGGTAGAATCTGCACAAAAACGTGTTGAAGGAAATAACTATGATGCACGTAAGCAGTTATTACAATACGATGATGTACTTCGTCAGCAACGTGAAGTTATTTATAAGCAACGTCAAGAGGTTATGGAATCGGAAAACTTACGTGGCATTATTGAAGGTATGATGAAATCTACAGTAGAACGTGCTGTTGCGCTTCATACACAAGAGGAAATTGAAGAAGATTGGAACATTAAAGGTCTTGTTGACTACTTAAATGCAAACCTTCTTCAAGACGGAGATGTAAAAGAAGAAGAATTACGTCGCCTTGCTCCTGAGGAAATGAGCGAACCGATTATGGCGAAATTAATAGAGCGTTACAATGACAAAGAAAAGCTTATGCCAGAAGAGCAAATGCGTGAGTTTGAGAAAGTTGTTGTATTCCGCGTTGTAGATACGAAATGGACAGAGCATATTGATGCGATGGATCACCTTCGTGAAGGTATTCATTTACGTGCTTACGGTCAAATCGATCCACTTCGTGAGTACCAAATGGAAGGGTTCGCGATGTTCGAGTCAATGGTTGCTTCTATTGAAGAGGAAATTTCTCGTTACATTATGAAAGCTGAAATTGAACAAAACTTAGAACGTCAAGAAGTTGTTCAAGGTGAAGCTGTTCATCCTTCTAGCGATGGCGAAGAAGCAAAGAAAAAGCCAGTTGTAAAAGGTGACCAAGTGGGCCGCAACGATTTATGTAAATGTGGTAGCGGTAAAAAATATAAAAACTGCTGTGGTATCGTTCAGTAATATAGGACGGTAGCTTTGGCTGTTTTGCAAACTTTTATATCAAAAATGTATAATTAAGAAGGATTAAACTCTCTCCGTAATAAGTGGAGAGAGTTTCCCTTGTTTTCATACGAAAGTAACAGCAATTACATAGAGGTGAAGGAAATGGAATTAGTAGAAATTAGACAGGAATTAGAGAAAATGGCTAAGCGATTAGCGGCTTTTAGGGGGTCTCTTTGACCTCCCTACTAAGGAGAAACAAATTGCAGAATTAGAAGAGAAAATGATGGGCGCAGGATTTTGGGATGACCAACAAGGCGCACAAGCTGTAATTAATGAAGCGAATGCGTTAAAAGATATGGTTGGAAAGTTCCGTCAGTTAGATGAGACGTTCGAAAATTTAGAAATCACGCATGAGCTTTTAAAAGAAGAGTATGATGAAGATTTACATGAGGAATTAGAATCAGAAGTAAAAGGCTTAATTCAAGAAATGAATGAGTATGAGCTTCAGTTACTATTAAGTGATCCTTATGATAAAAATAATGCGATTTTAGAATTACATCCAGGTGCAGGTGGAACTGAGTCACAAGACTGGGGTTCTATGTTATTACGTATGTACACACGCTGGGCTGAAAAACGCGGATTCAAAGTAGAAACGGTTGATTATTTACCAGGTGATGAAGCTGGTATTAAGAGTGTAACTTTATTAATTAAAGGTCATAACGCTTACGGTTACTTAAAAGCAGAGAAAGGTGTACATCGTCTTGTACGTATTTCACCATTCGATTCTTCAGGGCGCCGTCATACATCGTTCGTATCTTGTGAAGTTGTACCAGAGTTCAATGATGAAGTTGAAATCGAAGTACGTACAGAAGACTTAAAAATTGATACGTACCGAGCAAGTGGAGCTGGTGGGCAGCACGTAAATACGACAGATTCAGCAGTTCGTATTACACATACACCGACAAATACGGTTGTAACATGTCAGTCGGAGCGTTCTCAAATTAAAAACCGTGAGCATGCGATGAAAATGTTAAAAGCGAAATTATATCAAAAGAAACTAGAAGAGCAACAAGCAGAATTAGATGAAATTCGCGGAGAGCAAAAAGAAATCGGATGGGGTAGCCAAATCCGTTCTTACGTATTCCACCCGTATTCTCTTGTAAAAGACCATCGTACAAATACGGAGGTTGGTAACGTACAAGCTGTTATGGATGGAGAGATTGATCCATTTATTGATGCTTACTTACGTTCTCGCATCTAATAAGCGAAAAAAAGCCAACGAAATTGTTGGCGCATGCTGAGGACAATAGAGGATATAAAGAATTTGATTCTATTTTTATAGATGAAGTAAAGAGGAAGAGAAGTTGGAAACGACAACTTCTCTTTTTGATGGGATTATATGTAGATTACAATGCTGTATATTGTTTTGTAAAAAGTAGAGAATAGTAAAATAGGCGGTAATAGGGTAAAGATTTATATAGAACTTTTCTAATTTTCCTTTTAAAAAGGATACTTTATAGAAGTTTTTTAAGTTGTTCACAGAATTGAAACAACTTATGAAAGCTTTATTTTATCAAGGTTCTCACTGTATTTTTGAGGAATATGAAATACACCTTAGTTTTTCTATATAAAGATAATGCTTATAATGAAAATGAGTGTGTTAGGAATAAAAAGAATATCAACAATGGGGAGCGATAGAAGTGAAAAAGAAATTGTTGGCTATTGCGCTAGGGACATCGGTTGTTTTTGCTTTAGGAGCATGCGGAAATAAAGAAGAGAGTAAGTCTTCGAAACAGTCTGCAAGCACAGACAGCGCAGAACAAATTTTCCAAAGAAGTTGTGCGGGATGTCACGCAACAGATTTATCAGGGGCAACTGGACCTGATTTAAGAAAAGTAGGCGGTAAGTACGACGCTGCAGATATCGAAGAGATTATTAAAAAAGGCCGTGGTTCAATGTCACCAGGACTTATTCAAGGTGAAGATGCGAAAAAAGTATCTGAATGGTTAGCTGAACATAAATAAAAAGGTGAAATGGGCGAGTTGATAATATAGTCAGCTCGTTTTCCTTTTTTCTGGTATGTAACATAACTGTAACAAAAATGTATCCAAATTGGAAACCGTTTGATGTTACAATGGGGTTTGTAGAATTTTGCTGAAATATATTACATAGAGTGGTATTGCTTATGAGAAAGCATAAGTAAACTACCTTCAACAAGGATGACTAAATGAAAATGAAGGATGTCTTTTATTTTCAGATGTACAGAAAAGTATTTCGAAAAAAATCATTAAGTATTGGGTGATAAATAATGATAAAAATGACGAATGTTTATAAGGAGTACCCGAATGGTATGAAAGCCATTGCTGGTCTTACAGTTAACATTAAACAAGGTGAATTCGTATACGTAGTTGGACCGAGTGGAGCCGGGAAATCTACATTTATTAAAATGATGTATCGTGAAGAGAAACCATCTACAGGATCTATTAATGTAAATGGACTTACTATCGAAACATTGGCAGAAAGAGACGTTCCGTATTTCCGTCGCCAATTAGGCGTAATTTTCCAAGATTTCAAATTGCTACCTAAATTAACGGTATATGAGAATGTTTCGTTTGCTTTAGAAGTAATTGAAGAAGAACCAGATGCAATTCGTGAGCGTGTAACAGAAGTGTTAGGTCTTGTAGGCCTTGAAGATCGTGCAGACGCACTTCCAAGTGAGCTTTCGGGCGGGGAGCAACAACGTGTGGCTATTGCAAGAGCAATTGTAAATAGACCAAAGGTTGTAATTGCCGATGAGCCAACAGGTAACTTAGATATTGAAACAGCTCTTGATATTATGAATATTTTTACTCGCATTAATGAGCGCGGCACAACGATCGTTATGGCGACGCATAATGCAGATATCGTAAATACAATCCGTCATCGTGTAATCGCGATTGAAGGCGGAAAAATTGTTCGAGATGAGATTGAGGGAGGATACGGATATGAAGGCTAAGACCCTTAGTCGACATTTGCGAGAAGGTGTAAAGAATCTATCACGTAACGGATGGATGACATTTGCTTCTGTTAGTGCAGTAACAGTTACATTATTACTTGTAGGTGTCTTTTTAACAGCGATTATGAATATGAACCATTTTGCGACTAAAGTAGAGCAAGATGTAGAGATTCGTGTACACATTGATCCAGCTGCAAAAGAAGCGGATCAAAAGAAATTAGAAGAAGATATGAGTAAGATTGCAAAAGTAGATTCTATTAAATATTCTTCTAAAGAAGAAGAGTTAAAACGTTTAATTAAAAGCTTAGGTGATAGTGGAAAAACGTTTGAGTTATTTGAACAAGATAACCCACTTAAAAACGTATTCGTTGTAAAAGCAAAAGAACCAACCGATACAGCGACAATCGCGAAGAAGGTTGAAAAAATGCAGTTTGTTAGTAATGTTCAGTACGGAAAAGGGCAAGTTGAACGATTATTTGATACTGTAAAAACTGGTCGTAACATTGGGATTGCGTTAATTGCTGGTCTTTTATTCACAGCGATGTTCTTAATCTCTAATACAATTAAAATTACAATTTATGCTCGTAGTACAGAAATTGAAATTATGAAACTTGTTGGTGCAACAAACTGGTTTATTCGTTGGCCATTCTTGCTAGAGGGGTTATTCTTAGGAGTATTAGGATCAATTATTCCAATTGGCCTAATTCTAATTACGTATAATTCGTTGCAAGGTGTGTTTAATGAAAAACTTGGCGGAACAATTTTCGAGCTTCTACCATACAGTCCGTTCGTATTCCAATTAGCTGGTTTACTAGTGTTAATCGGTGCTTTAATCGGTATGTGGGGAAGTGTAATGTCAATTCGTCGCTTCTTAAAAGTATAAAAAGTTGCAAACATAATTCGTACAAGCTTATCATATAGTAGAAATAGGTAAAGGCATCACACACTGTGTGATGCCTTTTGCTACACCACCTGTGTGTTTTGGAAAGGGGAATTCCGCATTGAAACGTAGAGTTGCAATTATTGGAATGGTTGTTGCATTTTTAATTGGTGCTGGCGGAATGTTTGCAGGCATGTCTGTATTTGGGGTTAACCCATCAGAAGTAACGCAAACAATTTCGAGTGGGAATGCTAGCACTGCGCAAGGGAATTTGGCAAAAATTAATGAGGCGTATGCACTAATTGATTCACGTTATGTGGAAGACGTGAAAGATGAAAAGTTAGTTGAAGGTGCAATACAAGGTATGTTGTCTACGCTGAAGGACCCTTATTCCACGTATATGGATAAAGAAACAGCCAAACAGTTTAGTGAATCGCTTGATCCCGAATTAGAGGGGATTGGGGCTGAGGTGAACAAGACGGACGGTAAGCTTATTATCGTATCGCCAATTAAAGGTTCACCAGCAGAAAAGATAGGAATTAAACCGAATGACCAAATTTTATCTGTAGATGGAAACAGTGTGAAAGACTTATCACGTGAAGAAGCAGTATTAAAAATTCGTGGTAAAAAGGGAACGACTGTCGCAATTGAAATTAAACGTGCGGGAGTAACTGATCCGATCGTATTTAAAATTAAGCGTGAAAAGATTCCAATCTTTACAGTATTTAGTTCTGTGAAGCAAGAGAGTGGAAAAGATATCGGTTATATGCAAATCACTTCTTTTGCTGAAAATACAGCGAAAGAATTTAAGGATCAGTTAAAAGAGTTAGAGAAGAAAAATATAAAAGGCTTAGTTATTGACGTGCGTGGTAATCCTGGTGGTTATTTAAATAGTGTAGAAGATATACTAGGAGAAATTATGACGAATAAAAAGCCGATGCTACAAGTAGAGCAGCGAAATGGTGAGAAGAAGAAATTCTCTACAGAACTGAAAGAGAGAAAACCATATCCAATTTCAGTATTAATTGATAATGGAAGTGCTTCTGCTTCAGAGATTTTAGCGGGTGCGCTAAAAGAAGGAGAAGGATACGATTTAATTGGTGAAAAGACATTTGGTAAAGGTACTGTCCAGCAAGCTGTTCCATTTAAAGACGGCAGCAACATTAAATTAACGATGTTTAAATGGTTAACACCGGATGGGAACTGGATTCATAAAAAAGGAATCGCGCCAACAGTAGAAGTGAAGCAACCAAATTATTATCATGCGACACCAATTCAAATTGAAAAAACACTTTCATACAATTCAAATGATGTACAAGTAAAACATGCTCAAGAAATGCTTAAGAGCTTAGGGTATGTACCAGGTCGTGAAGATGGATACTTTAGTAAAGAGACAGAATCGGCTCTGAAAGCATTCCAAAATGCAAATGAGATGGAAGCGACAGGACAGCTTGATAAAAAGACAGCTGAAGCGATTCAAACTAAAATTATCGAAAAAATCCGTTCTGGAGAAAATGATCTACAATTACAGTCAGCATTAAAATTAATGGCAAAATAAGAAGAAATACAGGCAGTTTGCTGCCTGTATTTTTTTGTGTTAAACAAACGTTTGTTTAGTTATGATAATATAAAAAGAAAGAATGATATAAATGGTGGTGAATGAGTTCATGGAGGCGTGGATTTTTGAAATAATGCGGGCAGTTGGACGTTTTTTCTTACACCCTGCTGTCTATATATTTGTAATAAGTAGTATCTTCGTTGGATACTTACGTATGTTAAGAGAACGAAAAGATTTTTCTTTTAAAGTTTATGATATTTGGTTTGAACTGCGAACCTCTCTATTTGCAGGGATTGGATATGGATTAGTAGTGTCTATTGTTACGATTGGGCTTGGACTTGTTGTTTCTAAAGCAAGCTTATGGGCCATTTTAATTTGGACGTTACTATTTGGATTAACGGCTATGTATCGATATTTATCGGCAGCTTATACATTTAGCATTGCGATTGTATGTGTTCTATTATCTTCTAAGCTACCAGTTTCCTTTTTACAGCTTCGAGAAGGTGAAGAGAGTACCATTGTATCCCTTGTTATTTTACTAGGCGTTATGCTTATTGTAGAAGGCTTATTGATTTCTAAAAACGCAGTAGGATATTCGACGCCGAAGATTAGGAAGGGGAAGCGTGGATTAAAGATTGGTTTACACGAATCAAAGCGTTTATGGATCGTTCCTATTTTTATTCTTGTACCGGGTGATGCGGTAACGCAGTTTATTTCATGGTGGCCTATCGTTTCAATAGGTTCAAATACATATTCTCTATTCCTCGTTCCATTTTTAATTGGATTTATGAGAAAGATTAAAAGTTATGAGCCGACGGAAGCTTTATTATTTACAGGAAGACGTGTTTATGGGTTAGCGGGACTTGTGCTCGTTTTAGGAATCGCAAGTTACTGGTGGCACGTACTTGCAATTATCGCGATGGGAGTCGCTATGCTTGGGCGTTTCACAATTTCGATGCAAGAAAAAATTGCCGATGAAACAAGACCAGCGTATTTTGCTGCACGCAATGATGGGCTCGTTGTACTAGATACAATTCCAAATACAATTGGAGCAGAGCTGAAATTACTTCCTGGAGAAATTATTACGAAAGTAAATGGAGTCATTCCAAAAAGCGCCGAGGAATTTTATGATGCGCTTCAAACGAAGACGACAGGAGCATTTTGTAAATTAGAAGTATTAGATACAAATGGTGAGCTTCGTCTTGCACAAACTGCATTATATGCTGGTGGACATCACGAATTAGGTATTGTATTCGTTGAACAGGAGCATGAGTGGGATTCGGAAGCGATGTAATAGAAGGAATGGTATCACCTTGTGGTGGTACCTTTTTTTGTTTTTTGGGGGGGAGGATAGTTAGTAAATGAAATTTATATCGGCGATTATCCGAATATATCAGTGCAACTTGAAATATATCGGCGATTATTCGAATATATTGACTTTCCGGCAAAAAAAGACAACTGTCGGAAAGCTTATTTTCAGTTTCATAGACGGATAACTTGAATAATTATTTGATAATGGTTATCATTTAGTGAGTCTTTTTAATTTTGGAAAATGGAGGTAAGATATGCTGCGTAAATTTTTCTCGTACTATAAACCATATAAAGGTTTATTTATACTCGACTTTTCTTGTGCGGTTGTCGCAGGATTATTAGAACTTGGCTTCCCGCTTATCGTAAATCAATTTATTGATAAGTTATTGCCAGGGCAAAACTGGACGCTTATTTTATGGGCCTGTTTCGGTTTACTCGCAGTTTATATGTTAAATGCAGGCTTACAATATGTCGTTACATATTGGGGACATATGCTTGGTGTTAACATTGAAACAGATATGAGGCAGAAATTATTTGATCATATTCAAAAGCTATCATTTAGATTTTTTGACAATAATAAAACAGGTCATTTAATTTCACGCCTTACAAACGATTTAATGGAAATTGGGGAAATTGCTCACCATGGACCAGAAGATTTATTTATCGCCGTAATGACTTTAGTTGGGGCATTCTCATTTATGATGATGATCAACTGGAAGTTAGCGTTATTAACGTTCTTCGTCATTCCATTCCTATTATGGTTAGCACTTTACTTCAATAAAAAAATGACAGGTACATTTAGACGTTTATTCTCAGACGTTGCTGATTTTAATGCATGCATTGAGAACAATGTTGGGGGAATTCGTGTTGTACAAGCATTCGGAAATGAAAAGTTTGAGAAAGAGCAATTTGCTGTGAACAACGCTCGTTTCCGTACAACGAAATTAATGGCGTATAAAATTATGGCGTTAAATTCATCGATTAGTTATATGCTTATGCGTCTTGTAACGCTTTTCGTCTTAATATGCGGTACATGGTTTGTTTTGCAAGGAGAATTAACGTACGGCGGATTTATTGGATTCGTTCTATTAACGAATATTTTCTTCCGTCCAATTGAAAAAATTAACGCGGTAATCGAAAGCTATCCGAAAGGGATTGCTGGTTTTAAAAGATATGTAGAGCTTCTTGAAACAGAGCCTGAC
This sequence comes from Bacillus thuringiensis, assembly GCF_001595725.1. GTDB lineage: Bacteria > Bacillota > Bacilli > Bacillales > Bacillaceae_G > Bacillus_A > Bacillus_A thuringiensis_K. Next base: position 4,912,692 of record NZ_CP014282.1, on the reverse strand, counting down.
ATTGTAGACTCTAAAGATGCAATGGAAGTTAAACATGTACATGGTGATATTCAATATAACAACATTACGTTCGGATATGAAAACAAAGAACCGATTTTAAATGACATTAGTTTGAAAATACATGCAGGTGAAACGGTGGCGTTCGTTGGACCATCAGGAGCTGGGAAAACGACGTTATGTAGCCTATTACCACGTTTTTATGAGCAATCATCTGGATCGATTCAAATTGATGGTATTGATACGAAAGATATGACGTTATCTTCACTTCGTAAGCAAATTGGAATTGTGCAGCAAGACGTGTTCTTATTCTCAGGAACAATTCGTGAAAATATTGCTTACGGAAATTTAAAAGCATCAGAAGCTGAAATTTGGCAGGCAGTAAAACGTGCGCAGTTAGAAGATTTAATTTACTCACAGCCGGACGGTTTAGATACTGTTATCGGTGAGCGCGGCGTGAAACTTTCAGGTGGACAGAAGCAGCGTCTAGCTATTGCTCGTATGTTCTTGAAAAACCCTCCAATTTTAATATTGGATGAAGCAACTTCTGCATTAGATACTGAGACAGAACTTGCAATTCAAAAATCGCTTGCGGAGCTATCTGTTGGTCGTACAACATTAGTTATCGCTCACAGACTTGCAACGATTAAAAATGCAGATCGCATCGTCGTTGTAAATAAAGATGGTATTGCAGAACAAGGTTCACATAATGAATTAATTGAGCAAGGCGGAGGATATAGTAGGTTATACGAAGCTCAGTTTAGTTCGTAAATATAATTTGTACTGAATTAGTGCACCATAAGTAGGTAAAAATCTCATATGGGAGGCTATAAAGTATGATTGTAACAACAACGTCTACAATTCAAGGAAAAGAAATTATTGAGTATATCGATATCGTCAATGGAGAAGCGATTATGGGCGCGAATATTGTTCGTGACCTTTTCGCCTCTGTTCGTGACGTTGTCGGCGGTCGTGCGGGCGCTTATGAAAGTAAATTAAAAGAAGCACGCGACATCGCAATGGAAGAAATGAAAACTTTCGCAAGACAAAAAAATGCGAATGCAATTGTTGGTATAGACGTGGATTACGAAGTAGTTCGCGAAGGAATGCTAATGGTTGCGGTGAGCGGGACTGCTGTCCGTATATAAAAGTAAAAAGCCGTGCTGATGCACGGCTTTTTACTTTATATGTCGAAGTTTCAATATTCCTTGGGAAATGTGGAAGGCCCCGTCGATATATAGGGAAGACATTAGAGTGCTTCTTTACATTTTTGAATTTGAGTTAATAATTTTGCATATTCTTGTTCGAGAGATGTGATGTCATCGTGATGATTTGGAATGGAAATCCGGCCGATGACTTCTGTTAATTTTGTTTGTAATCGTAACAATTCTTGTTCAGTAACATTTACAGAATCTCCGCTGGTTCTTTTTGTGTATTGCTCGTAATTACCGTGGAAGATTCTTGGTTCACTCTCATCTACTTGGAGAATATGGTCTGCAACAGAGCGAATAAAGGCACGGTCATGGCTAATAAAAAGTATAGTGCCAGGATACTCCTGTAACATGGTTTCTAATTCTTCTTGCGTTGCTAAGTCTAAATGGTTTGTCGGTTCATCGAGCAGAAGCATATTATAGTTTCCTAAAAATACTTTTGCGAGTGCAGCCTTCATTCGTTCACCCCCGCTTAGAATGTGCACAGGTTTATGAACATCCTCACGGCGGAATAGAAGCCGCGCAAGTATTGTGCGAACGAATGCTTCCGTATAGTTTGTTTCTTCTAGAACATTTTCTAAAATTGTTTTATCTGTTTTTAAAATAGATAATGTTTGTTCGAAGTATCCAATTTTACAACTTTTCGATAGCTGCATGCCACGCTCGTTTGTGAGAAGCATGTTGAACAAAGTGGTTTTGCCGCTTCCATTTGCCCCTAAAACGGCAAGCTTTGCACCAGGGGCAATAGTTCCATTCATATTTTTAAATAGTGTGCGGTCGCCTATTTTCTTTGTTGCTTTATTGAATTGTACTGCCACCTTACTATGAATGGGTGTATGGTATTGTACGTCAAATTGAGCTTGAGAAAGATCCTTTGGTTTTTCCTTCTTTTCTAGTTTTTCGAGACGTGTCTCTAATGCTTTCGCTGCTTTGCTAACTTGTTCTTGGCCATGAGCCCCACTTAACCTATAAAGTCTAGATTCAGATGAACTGAACCGTGTTGGGATTTTTGTCATGTTAGAAGCACGTTGTTTTCTTTGTAGAATGGATTGTTCTAAACGATTTTTTTCTTGTATATATTGCTCATATTCTGCTTGTTTTTGTATTCGTTCACGTTCTTTTTGTTTTCGATAGTTTGAATAATTCCCTTTGTACTCTTGAATAATACCGTCTTCAATTTCAATAATTTTGGTACATATATTATCTAGAAATTCACGATCATGCGATATTAAAACAAGTGCCCCTTTATAAGATGAAAGTGCCTTTTCTAATTGCTCTGTACCGACCATATCTAAGTGGCTTGTTGGTTCATCAGCGAATAAAATGCCTGCATTTTGTTCGAGAGCATGAGCAATCTTTAGCCGCATTCGTTCACCGCCGCTCATTGCGTCGGTAACGTTTGAAATACTCCATTTTCCTTTTGCGAGAGAAGAAGCGGTTTCCGGTAGTTCTTCGCTAAGCTGAGGAATGATGGCGATAGAACTATGATGAGTTACTATGCCTCTGTCAGCTTCTATTTCTTTACTTAATATTTGTAATAACGTAGATTTACCAGCTCCGTTGACTCCGACAATTCCTATGCGATCCTGTGCTTGAATTTCCAGTGATGGTAATGTAAATAGTGTGCGATCACCAAAGCTCTTTTCAATATTACTTGCGAATAAAATAGTCATAAAAAAACCTCCCTAGTTTCACTAGAGAGGATAAACGTCGCCCTTGTATGTAAAAAATCGTACATAAATAAACGATTTTTTACATGATCGTTTCGAAAGAAAGTATCGACAAATGGACAGACTAATCCCCTGCTAGTTTTCATCATTTTTGTTCATTATTTGTGATGGATGAAATAAATAAGAGAATTAGAACTTCATTGGTCAAAGTACCTTCCTTTCATAATATTACTTTTATTGTATGCGCATACAAAAGGGTTTGTCAAACTTATTTCTGTTCGCTATTTTTGAATTTATTATTATACAATTGTGCTTTTGCCAGCACCTCAGCATCGTTTTTAATTTTATTTAGTCCATTCGCATCCCCAATAACATAACCTTCAAATGAAGAACCAACAAAATCAAAGATATATTGGAATTGAGCAATAAGCGGTAATGCTTTTAGCTTTGGATTGTCCCCGCCAACGATGACAACATACATTTTTTTGCCTTTCATTTTTTCTTTGAAATGAAGAGATGTATCGCGCAAGCTTTGTGACCAGCGATCAACAAAGTTTTTCATATGTCCACTCATTCCGTACCAATATAATGGTGTAGCAAAGATAATTGTGTCGTGCTCTAGCATGCGTTTCGTTAACTGCTCATAGTCATCATTTACAGGTTGGAATCCTTCTGCATCATGACGTTGGTCTGTAATAGGATAGACGGTATGATCACGCAAGTAAATTTGTTCTGTTTCAATGCCCTCTATCATCATATGTGTTAAAGCTTCTGTATTTCCGTTTTGTCTTGAACTGCCATGTATAACAAACATGTAATCATCCCTTTTCTTTTGCTTGTTTTAGGAGTGAAACGTGTTTTTGCAAATTCGTTTGGATGTTGGAAAGTAATGAGATTTGCTTTGTTACTTCATTAAGTTTATCTTCATAAAGCGTAAGAATGCTGCTGCACGGATTGTCGTATAGGTGCGGTTCAATTGAAAGGCAACGCAGCATCCTTGCCGTCTCTTCTAAATTTAAGCCAATTTGTAAGTGCATTTGAATAAGCTCCACTTTTTCGATGGCACTTTCATTAAAATCACGGTAGCCATTTGCGAGGCGCTTAGAAGGGAGTAGTCCCTTTTCTTCGTAATGTCTTATTGATCTTTCGCTAACGCCAGTTTCTTTTGATAATTCTCCAATTCGCAATGTGTTTCACTCCTTTTACATGTATTGTAAACCTTCACACTAATGTGAAGGTCAACTCTGTTTTTTCGCAAAAGAACCTACATGATTTAAGAACACTTGAATGGCTTTAGATGGAATGAAATATTTGCCGCGTACGATGGAGAATGGACGGATGAGTTGTTCATTTGGAACTTCGACGTGGAATAGTTCTTTTGCTAGTAGCTCTTTCCGTACAGTCCAATCAGAAAGTATAGCGATGCCAAGCCCGGCACTAACAGCTTCCTTTACGCTTTGGATACTACTGAATGTAAAGAATCGTTTCATTTTTAAATGGTGTTGATGAATAAAGCGATCACTATAAGCGCGTGTACCAGAACCACTTTCTCTTAATACCCATACTTGATCTTGGAGTGTGCTTTCATTTATTTCATTTGTGCGGAGCAATGGATGATTTGGTGGGACGACGAGCTTCATTTCATCTTGCATAAATGTTTCAACGTCAACGTCAGCGTATACGACTTGCCCTTCCACTAAGCCGATATCAATTTGATTAGAACGAAGGCTCTGCAAAACCTCTTCTGTATTTGAGATGAAAGTATGAACTTCGACGTGTGGGTTTTCATTCGCATAGTTAGCCAATATTTTTGGAAGTAAGTATTCACCAATTGTAAAACTAGCACCAATGCGAAGTGTTCCTGTTACAACGTTATGTAGTTCGTTAATTTCTTGTTTAGCATCTTCGTAAAGAGAGAGCATTTGCTTTGCATGTATATATAATATGTTTCCTGCTTCCGTAACTTGGACGTGTTTCGGGGAGCGTTGAATAAGCGTAGTGCCAAATTCGTTTTCTAAGTTGCGTATATGCATACTTACGCCAGGCTGTGAAAGGTTTAATAATTCTGCTGCACGGGAGAAGTGTTTCTGTTCAACGACAGTAACAAAAATTTTTAAAATGTCTACGTTCATATAATCTGCTCCTTTCTTTTTCTATCATCTTATCATAAGTATTTCTGATGATAGAGATTTGGTATTGATATTAAACTTATTATAGAAACTCTCTTATAATGTAAGTAGAAAGAACATGCATGTTCCAATACGATTATTGGGGTGGTACAAGGTGGAACAAACACTTGTTATACAAAAGAAGAAGGGCTTTGGATTTTCGCAAGGAATTGGGATTACATTATTAATCGCAATTGCCGCGAAGTATTTAGCAGAGCTTCCATTTTTAAATATTATGGGACAATTAGTAATTGCTATTCTAATTGGGATGGTTTGGCGCGCTGCAATTGGAGTTCCTCACGATGCGATTGCAGGAACGAACTTTGCGAGTAAGAAGTTGCTGCGCTTTGGAATCATCTTACTTGGAATGCGATTAAATCTTGTTGATATTGCGAAGGCGGGACCGAAAGTATTGGTCATCGCGGCGGTTGTTATTACATTTACTATTTTTGTTGTATACGGATTAACGAAAGTATTTAAAGTAGAAAAGAAACTTGGAATTTTAACTGCATGCGGTACGGCAATTTGCGGCGCAGCCGCGGTCGTGGCAATTGCACCGCAAGTGAAAGCAAAAGATGACGAAACGGCAGTTGGAGCAGCAATCATCGCAATTTTAGGTACTATATTTACGCTTATTTATACGTTATTATATCCAGTGCTTGGTTTATCTCCGTACGGTTACGGTGTATTCTCAGGTGCGACGCTTCACGAAATCGCTCATGTCATCGCAGCTGCGGCGCCAGGAGGAAGCCCGGCTGTAGACATCGCAGTTATCGTGAAACTAACGCGCGTTGCAATGCTTGTACCAGTAGCGATTTTAATCGGATTATGGTTTGGTAAGAGCGAGGGAAGCAAGGAAAAAAGATCGTGGCGCGACCTTCCAATTCCGTGGTTCATCTTCGGGTTTTTAGCAATGAGTGCAGTGCATTCGCTCGGGATTATTCCAGAAGTAGTTGCGGGATATATTGTTGTCATTGCTTATATGCTAATCGCAATGGCGATGGCAGGGCTCGGTTTAAATGTAGAGTTTAAAACATTCCGTAAATTAGGAAGTAAAGCATTCGTGGCAGGGCTGATTGGCTCGATTTGCTTATCGGTTCTTGGATACGTTCTTGTATATGCGTTAGGATTTATGTAGTAGAGGAGAAAGCTGTTCCTGAAGGTATTTGGGGACAGCTTTTTCTTATGATTATAGTAGCGCTACGGATGTCGATATATTTGAAAAATCGCCGATATAAATGGAGTTGCGCTGATATATTTGGGAAATCGCCGATATAATTTAAGTTGCGCTGATATATTTGGGAAATCGCTGATATAAATTGAATTACTCTTGTACTTCGTTAGAGTAGATGTTCAGTGAAACGTTTTTCTAAAATTTGTAAAGATATCTTTACTTTTGAAGGTGGATTCTATGGGTGTGAAAAATAAAATAAAAGAATTAAGAAAGCAAAATCATATAACACAAGTTGAAATGGCAAAGGCGATGCAGGTGACGCGGCAGACGATCGTGGCGATTGAAAATCATCATTACAACCCGAGTCTAGAGCTATCCTTAAAAATCGCCAAATATTTTGGAGTGAAGGTGGAGGAAATCTTTACGCTGGAGTAAGGAGAAAGAAAATAACTGACAAGCTTGAGAGATTTCAATTAAATTAAACGTTTAAATATATAAGGATTGGTTTTGGTTTATTAATTAGTTTAATTAGTACGGCATCAACGAGCGTGTTGGCAACAAGGAATAATAGATAGAAAAAGGGGAACTGGGATGGGATTACCGGTGTTATGTGTCGCTACAGCTATATTTGCGCTTCTTTGGGGAATGCAAAACTTTTCTCGTAATCCAGTGCCGAGTATGTGTATTATGATTGGTACTGTAGGTTTATCGTATTATTTATTATTATTAGCCCATTATCATAAAACGGCAACGAGTGTTGTTGTTGGAGCACTTATTTTATTTTGTGGGCGCGCTGTACAAAAAGGATTATTTCCGTAAAAGCTGTTTATACGAAGAGTATAAACAGCTTTTTGTATTTTTTTACAAAAGGCTTGAAAGTGACGTAACGTCATCTTTTATAATGAAGGGGAAGAGGTGATGGTAGTGATTTCAATACAACAATTGACGAAAGAAACAGGGGTAACAGTACGTACATTACGTTATTATGATCAAATAGATTTATTAAAGCCGAGCGGGAAAACAGAAGGCGGGCATCGGTTATATAGTGAAAATGACGTTATTCGTTTGCAACAAATTTTATTTTTAAAGGAAATGGGATTTTCATTAAAAGAGTCTGCGAATATGTTAGTAAAAGGTGAGCTTAATTTAAAGGATTTGCTTGAAAAACAACTTCGATTTGTACAGGAAGAACAAAAGAAGTTTAATCGAATGGAGCGTGTTTTACAAGCTGTTGTTTATTCGGTAGATGTAGAGGGAGAACTTGATTGGAAAGTTATGTTTGAACTGATTCAGCTTTCAAAACAGTCTTCTCGTATACGTGAAATATTTCAAAATGAAGTGTTTTCAAAGGAAGAACAAAAATTGCTTCATAATTTGCCAAATATGAGTGAACAAGATCCGAATGTTTTAGAGTGGGTAGATGTATTAAAGCAATTACGCACTTTTATGAAATACGGCAAAGAAGTCGCGAGTGATGAGGTACAAAGGGCAACGAAGAGATTAATGCAGAAGTGTTTAGAAATGGCCAATGGTGATGAAGCATTTTTAGATAAGTTATGGGAAGTTAGAAAATCGAAGGAAGATTCACAGAAAATGAGCATGTATCCAATTGAAGAAGAATTTTTATTATATATGGATGAAGCTTTTCGTATATATGATGAAAAGGAGAAGGGTAAATGAGTATACTCGCAGAATATCGTTGGTATTTTTTAATTGGGGCAGAGATTGTATTTTGGTTATCGGCTATCGGTTTCTTTTTACTCCGTTACGGATTCCGTTTGAAGAAGGCAAGCTTTATTATGGGGATTGTACTACTCGTAAATGAAGTGTTCATTTTATCCTTAGGAGTAGTGGACTATTATCAAACAGGAAAGTTCTCTAACTTTCAGATCATTACTGTAATTATTTTATTGTATGCAGTTTTCTACGGGAAAAAGGATTTGAAGAAGCTTGATATATTTGCGCAAAAGCTAGTTGCGAAATGGCGGAATGAACCAGCGCCAATTATGGAAGAGCACGTAGAATTAACAGGTATGGCTTATGCGAAGCAGGAAATAAAAAATTGGGTATTACATCTTGTTTTATTCGTTGGTGTGCACATATTCTTTTACTTCGCGTATGGATTTATTCCATTTGAAAAATGGGGTAATTGGTTAGAATCGGGAATCGTTTTAAATAAAGCTGCAAGTCGCGTCAGCCAAGTGTGGGCGATTGTATTTTTAATTGATACAGCAATTTCATTTTCATATGTTATTTTTCCGAAGAAGGAGAAAGGAAAAGAAAAGCTACTTTCATAGTTGAAAGTAGCTTTTGGGTATACAAATAATTTTTATAGGAGAGGATAAAAATAGGAAAAAGAACCATTTATATATATCTATTTCTCTTTAGTTTAGTAGCATGTTCACCATCTAACACTACAATTAACAAGAAGAATGATGTCATTGTAAAGGGAACCAGGATTTCCAATCTAGATAAATTCGAGCAGTTCGTTTGGAATGTGGAACAAGGGAAAGTTGATGAAATAAGAATTGTACAGTATACCGAAGAAGATGACCCGGTTTTTCAAACATTAGAGCATAGTGGGAAAGATATACATTATGTGTTAGATAGTAGACAAGACAAATTTGCTGGTGAGGATAAGAGGTTATATAAAGATAGCTGTAAAAGGATTGTTAAAGAGCAGTGTGAATCGCAAACGGCTTATAGGTTAATAGACTGTGTGAATGAAAATGGGCGCAATGGATATGACTTAGTATATGTACCTAAAAAATAGAATTAGTAGAGGAAGGAAGTATTTACTCCTTCCTTTTTCTACGTGTATATTGTCGAAAATTTTACCGAATATCTGTTCGTTTTTTTAGGTTTTTTATAGGTATTCGTGGTAAAATAATAATACAGATTTTTATGAGGAGGTCGGATTTTCTTGGAACGTCAATTTGAAATTGTCTCAGCGTATTCCCCGCAAGGTGATCAGCCGGTAGCTATAGAGAAGCTTGTAGAGGGAATTAATAGTGGAAAGAAAAAGCAAGTGTTGCTTGGAGCGACAGGAACGGGTAAGACATTTACGATTTCAAATGTCATTAAAGAAGTGCAAAAGCCAACACTTGTTATGGCTCATAATAAAACGTTAGCAGGGCAGTTATATAGTGAGTTGAAAGACTTTTTCCCGAATAATGCAGTTGAATATTTTGTTAGTTACTACGATTATTACCAGCCAGAAGCGTATGTACCACAAACAGATACGTTTATTGAAAAGGATGCGCAGATTAATGATGAAATTGATAAATTGCGTCACTCGGCAACGTCTGCATTATTTGAACGGGACGATGTAATTATCGTTGCGAGTGTTTCGTGTATATATGGCTTAGGTTCTCCAGAAGAATACCGCGAGTTAGTTGTTTCGCTTCGAGTTGGTATGGAAAAAGACCGCAATCAATTGCTTCGTGAACTTGTTGATGTACAGTATGGACGTAATGATATTGATTTCAAGCGTGGTACATTCCGTGTGCGCGGAGATGTAGTTGAAATCTTCCCAGCATCACTTGATGAGCATTGTATTCGAATTGAGTTTTTCGGTGATGAAATCGATCGTATTCGTGAAGTAAATGCGTTAACAGGTGAAGTATTAGCAGAACGTGATCATGTAGCAATCTTCCCAGCATCTCACTTCGTTACACGTGAAGAGAAAATGAAGGTCGCTATTGAAAATATCGAAAAAGAATTAGAAGAGCGTTTAAAGGAATTAAATGATAATGGTAAGTTGTTAGAAGCGCAGCGTATAGAACAGCGTACACGTTATGATTTAGAAATGATGCGTGAGATGGGCTTTTGTTCAGGCATTGAAAACTATTCCCGCCATTTAACGCTTCGACCAGCAGGGGCAACACCGTATACGTTATTAGATTATTTCCCTGAAGATTTCTTAATTGTCATGGATGAGTCGCACGTATCAGTACCGCAAGTAAGAGCGATGTATAACGGTGACCAAGCACGTAAGCAAGTGCTTGTGGATCATGGATTCCGTCTGCCATCGGCTTTAGATAATAGACCGCTTATGTTTGATGAGTTTGAAGAGAAAACAAATCAAGTTATTTATGTTTCAGCAACGCCAGGACCGTACGAGTTAGAGCAGTCGCCAGAAGTAATAGAGCAAATTATTCGTCCAACAGGGCTTTTAGATCCACCAATTGATATACGACCAATTGAAGGTCAAATTGATGATTTATTAGGAGAAATTCAAGATCGTATTGCAAAAAATGAGCGTGTATTAATTACGACTTTAACGAAGAAGATGTCAGAGGATTTAACGGATTACTTAAAAGATGTAGGAATTAAAGTGAACTATCTTCACTCTGAAATTAAAACGTTAGAACGTATTGAAATTATTCGTGATCTTCGCCTTGGTAAGTTTGATGTACTTGTCGGTATTAACTTATTACGAGAAGGATTAGATATTCCAGAAGTATCACTTGTCGCTATTTTAGATGCTGATAAGGAAGGGTTCTTACGTTCAGAGCGTTCATTAATTCAAACAATCGGTCGTGCCGCACGTAATGAAAACGGCCGCGTTATTATGTATGCAGATCGTATAACGAAATCTATGGGAATTGCGATTGAAGAAACGAAGCGTCGTCGTAGTATACAAGAAGCTTACAATGAAGAGCATGGTATTACGCCGAAAACGATTCAAAAAGGCGTTCGTGATGTTATCCGTGCAACGACAGCTGCTGAAGAAACGGAAACGTATGAAGCAACGCCAGCTAAGAAGATGACGAAAAAAGAGCGCGAAAAGACAATTGCGAAGATGGAAGCAGAGATGAAAGAAGCAGCAAAAGCGTTAGACTTCGAGCGTGCAGCTGAACTAAGAGATTTACTATTAGAATTAAAAGCGGAAGGGTGAAAAAAGTGAGTAAGAGCAAGGATTTTATCGTTGTAAAAGGTGCTAGAGCACATAACTTAAAAAATATTGATGTAACCATTCCGAGAAATCAGCTTGTCGTTGTAACGGGATTGTCTGGTTCGGGGAAATCATCATTAGCATTTGATACGATTTATGCAGAAGGGCAGCGCAGATACGTAGAGTCATTATCTGCGTATGCGCGCCAGTTTTTAGGACAAATGGATAAGCCGGATGTGGACACGATTGAAGGATTGTCACCAGCGATTTCAATCGATCAAAAAACAACGAGTCGTAATCCACGTTCAACTGTCGGAACGGTAACGGAGATTTATGATTATTTACGTTTATTATTTGCGCGAATTGGTACGCCGATTTGTCCAAATCATGGGATTGAAATTACATCACAAACAGTAGAGCAGATGGTAGACCGTGTTCTTGAATATCCTGAACGTACGAAATTACAAGTGTTAGCTCCTATCGTGTCTGGGCGTAAAGGTGCACATGTGAAAGTACTTGAAGATATTAAGAAGCAAGGATATGTTCGTGTACGTGTTGATGGTGAAATGCTTGATGTATCTGAAGAGATTATGTTAGATAAAAATAAAAAGCATTCCATTGAAGTTGTAATTGACCGTATTGTTGTAAAAGAAGGAATCGCAAGCCGTCTTGCTGATTCACTTGAAAGTGCATTAAAGCTTGGCGGAGGCCGAGTGTTAATTGATGTAATGGGAGAAGAGGAACTTCTATTTAGTGAACATCATGCTTGTCCGCATTGTGGTTTTTCAATCGGAGAATTAGAGCCGCGTATGTTCTCATTCAACAGTCCGTTCGGAGCATGTCCTTCTTGTGATGGACTTGGTTCAAAGCTAGAGGTCGATTTAGAGCTTGTTATCCCGAACTGGGATTTATCATTAAATGAACATGCGATTGCGCCTTGGGAACCGACAAGTTCACAATACTATCCACAACTTTTACAATCTGTATGTAATCACTACGGCGTTGATATGGATGTGCCTGTGAAAGATATACCGAAAGATTTATTTGATAAAGTGTTGTACGGAAGCGGTGAAGAGAAAGTTTATTTCCGCTATGTAAATGAATTTGGTCAAGTAAAGGAAAATGAGATTTTATTTGAAGGTGTTATTCCAAATATTGAACGTCGTTATCGCGAAACGAGTTCTGATTACATTCGTGAGCAAATGGAAAAGTATATGGCAGAACAAGCTTGTCCGAAGTGTAAAGGTGGACGTTTAAAACCTGAGAGTTTAGCTGTTTTCGTTGGTGGGAAAACGATTGCTGATGTAACGAAATATTCTGTTCAAGAAGTACAGGAATTCTTCTCAAATGTGGAGTTAACGGAGAAACAACAAAAAATTGCTCATTTAATTTTAAGAGAAATTCAGGAGCGCGTTGGGTTCTTAGTAAACGTCGGTTTAGATTATTTAACGTTAAGTCGTGCCGCCGGAACATTATCAGGTGGTGAGGCGCAGCGTATTCGTTTAGCGACGCAAATTGGTTCTCGTCTTACTGGCGTGCTTTACATTCTTGATGAGCCTTCCATCGGTTTACACCAGCGTGATAACGATCGTCTTATTCGTACATTGCAAGAAATGCGTGATTTAGGTAATACGTTAATTGTTGTTGAGCATGATGAAGATACGATGATGGCAGCTGATTATTTACTTGATATCGGGCCTGGCGCAGGTATTCACGGTGGACAAGTCGTATCAGCAGGTACACCAGCTGAAGTGATGCAAGATGAGAATTCATTAACAGGGAAGTATTTAAGCGGTAAAGAGTTTATTCCGGTTCCACTTGAAAGACGTAAAGGTGACGGACGTAAAGTGGAGATTGTCGGCGCAAAAGAGAATAACTTAAAGAATGCGAAGATGTCATTTCCACTCGGTACGTTTGTAGCGGTAACAGGGGTATCTGGTTCTGGTAAAAGTACGATGATTAATGAAGTACTATATAAATCGTTAGCGCAAAAGCTATATAAAGCGAAAGCGAAGCCAGGTACTCATAAAGAGATTAGAGGTCTTGAACATTTAGATAAAGTAATTGATATTGATCAATCGCCAATTGGTCGTACACCACGTTCTAATCCAGCGACGTACACAGGTGTATTCGATGATATTCGTGATGTGTTTGCACAAACGAATGAAGCGAAAGTGCGCGGATATCAAAAAGGACGTTTCAGTTTTAACGTAAAAGGTGGCCGTTGTGAAGCGTGCCGTGGTGATGGAATTATTAAAATTGAAATGCACTTCTTACCAGACGTATACGTTCCGTGTGAAGTTTGTCACGGTAAACGATATAATCGTGAAACGTTAGAAGTGAAATATAAAGATAAGAATATTTCTGAAGTGTTAGGGATGACAATTGAAGATGGAGTAGAATTCTTCGCCAATATTCCTAAAATTAAGCGTAAACTTCAAACGCTTGTAGATGTTGGGCTTGGTTATATGAAATTAGGTCAACCAGCAACAACATTATCTGGTGGGGAAGCACAGCGTGTGAAATTAGCTTCTGAATTACACCGTCGTTCTACAGGTCGTACGTTATACATTTTAGATGAGCCAACGACTGGTTTGCATGCGCATGATATTGCACGTCTTTTAGAAGTGCTGCAACGTCTTGTTGAGAGCGGTGAAACTGTACTTGTAATTGAACATAATCTAGATGTAATTAAAACAGCTGATTATATCGTTGATCTTGGACCAGAGGGCGGAGATAAAGGTGGACAAATCGTTGCTTCTGGAACGCCAGAGCAAGTAGTGAAAGAAGAGCGCTCGTACACAGGTAAGTATTTAAAAGAGATCTTAAATCGTGATAAAGCAAGAATGAAAGAGAAAATAAAAGAAGTAGAGTTATCGCAATAAGTTTATTGATGAAAACCGAGTGGAAATGACGCTCGGTTTTTTATTGTATAGGGGGAGAAGATGGAGTTTTTAGAGATGTTAAGGAAGAAAAATATGAAGGTAAGAGAATTTCAAAGTTGGGGTATATATTTTCGCAAGCGCTGGGAGGATCACTTTGCAAATCATTTAAGTGATGAAGAAAAAGAAGATATTTTTCTTTATGGAGATAGGTATGCATGTGGTTATCTATGGCACATATTTAGTTATGAGAAAAAGAAGTGTTTAGAAGGAACAGAAGCAGAGAGAGCGTTTCATAATGAAGCGAAAAAGGAGTGCTATGTTTTCTACCAACACTGTGATGAAGTACTGTTAATAAAGGATGCGAGTTTGTTACATATGGATGATATATTGTGTGAGACAGACGATGCGTATAAAGGCGATATCTATATTGTAGATAAAGATTTCACTTGGACCTTTGTAAAAACTCATGAAAATAGGTGGTGTGGTCCTTATTTTGCGAGGAAGTGTTAGTAGGTATACAAGCATGAAGAGTAGAATAAGTTGATATAAGTATTTGTATGATACTTGCGTTTATTATCTATTAGCGTATGATGAAATATATATGGTTAAAAGGATGTGTAACGAAATGAGATGGATTGTATCACTTCTTGTAAATAGCGTTGTGTTAATCGCTGTATCGGGACTTTTAAAAGGGATTGCACCAGATGCATTTTACGTAGCAAATATACAAACTGCAATTATTGCGAGTATTATTTTGGCTGTTTTAAATGTGTTCGTAAAACCGTTTTTAATTTTAATTACGTTACCAATTACGGTTGTAACTTTCGGGTTCTTCTTAATTGTTATTAATGCGATTACGTTAAAAATAGCAGATTCATTATTAGGAGATGCTTTTAATATATCAGGATTTGGTGTAGCGATTGTTGCGGCAATTTGTATTTCAATTTTTAATATGATAATTGAAAAGGCAATTGTTGAACCTCTATATGAAAAAAAGAGAAAGTGACAAAAAGAAAAACATTTCATTATTCGTATGAAATGTTTTTTTCTATTTATTAGAAACCGTATTTCTTGTTTCCAGAAAAAAATGGTACAATATCCGATAGAATGGAATTTCACATCAAACGAGACTGAACCCGCAGCGGAGTGGAGGTTTATACATATGCCGAAAGTAAGGACAAAAGATTTAATTGAACAATTTCAATTGGAGTTAATCAGTGGTGAAGAAGGCATTCATCGTCCGATTGATACAAGTGATTTATCACGACCTGGAATTGAAATGGCAGGATTTTTTACATACTATCCAGCAGATCGTGTGCAGCTTCTTGGTAAAACGGAGCTTACGTTCTTTGATACGTTAACAACAGAGCAAAAACAAGAGAGAATGAAAGCGCTTTGTACTGAGGAGACGCCATGTATTATTATAACTCGTAATCAAGATGTACCAGATGAGTTATTACAAGCATCACGTGAATCAGGCATGCCTTTATTACGTTCTTCTCAAACGACGACGAGATTATCAAGTCGTTTAACCAATTATTTAGAAGGTAAGTTAGCACCAACAACTGCTGTTCATGGTGTATTAGTAGATATTTACGGTGTTGGTGTTTTAATTACAGGTCAAAGTGGTGTTGGTAAAAGTGAGACAGCTCTTGAGCTTGTAAAGCGTGGCCACCGCCTTGTTGCTGATGATAGTGTAGAAATTCGCCAAGAAGATGAAGACACATTAGTAGGAAGCTCACCAGATTTAATCGAGCATTTATTAGAAATTCGTGGTCTAGGTATTATTAACGTTATGACGTTATTCGGTGCAGGGGCAGTACGAAATTATAAGCGTATTACACTTGTTATTAATCTTGAAATTTGGGATCAAAAGAAAAATTATGATCGCTTAGGTCTTGATGAAGAGAAGATGAAAATTATTGATACAGAACTTACGAAGATTACACTTCCAGTTCGTCCTGGTCGAAACTTGGCTGTTATTATTGAAGTAGCAGCGATGAACTTCCGTTTAAAACGTATGGGAGTCAATGCAGCACAACAGTTCTCAGAACGATTAATGAGTGCGATTGAGTTAGGAAATCAGGAGTAAACTCTGGAGAGGGAGGTCATATACATATGCTGTTAGCTTCTGTACCACAGCTTGACCGTGTAGCTATCCAACTTGGGCCGTTTCCTGTGTATTGGTACGGGATTATTATTGGTACAGGTGTGCTATTAGGTCTTTGGCTGGCAACTCGCGAGGGAGAAAGGCTAGGTATTCCAAAAGATACATTTGTTGACCTTGTATTAATTGCGGTACCGATCGCTATTCTTTTTGCGAGAATGTACTATGTTATTTTTGAATGGGAATACTACGCACAAAATCCGAGTCAAATTATTAATATTCGTCAAGGTGGTTTGGCGATTCATGGTGGTTTAATCGGGGCTGTTATTACCGGAATTCTTTTTGCGAAGCGACGTGGAGTTTCCTTCTGGAAGTTGGCTGATATTGCTGCTCCAAGTATTTTACTAGGACAAGCAATTGGCCGATGGGGAAACTTTATGAACCAAGAGGCGCATGGTGATGAAGTAACGAGACAGTTTTTAGAAGGTCTTCATTTACCAGATTTCATTATTAATCAAATGTATATTGAGGGTGTGTACTATCATCCGACGTTTTTATATGAATCATTATGGAATTTTGTAGGTGTAATTTTACTACTTGCATTAAGAAAAGTGAATTTACGTCGCGGGGAATTATTCTTCACATATTTAATTTGGTATTCAGTAGGACGCTTCTTCGTAGAAGGCTTACGTACAGATAGTTTAATGCTAGGACCACTTCGTATTGCACAAGTAATGTCAATTGGACTTGTTGTTATTTCTATTATTTTCATTATTGTGAGACGAAAAATGGGGCAAGCTGATAAAAGATATTTAGAAAATTAGAGAAAAGTAGCATCTTATTATAAGATGCTGCTTCTTTCATATTCAGGAAAGAGAAAGGACTCAGGCAATGAAAATAAATACAGTGTTATTTGATTTAGATGGAACGTTAATTAATACAAATGAACTTATTATTTCTTCTTTTTTACATACTTTACATACATATTATCCAAATCAATATAAGCGTGAAGATGTATTGCCATTTATCGGTCCGTCTTTGCATGATACTTTCAGTAAGATTGATGAAAGTAAGGTTGAAGAGTTAATTACAAGCTATCGTCAATTTAACCATGATCATCATGATGAATTAGTAGAAGAATATGAAACTGTATATGAAACAGTTCAAGAGTTGAAGAAGCAAGGTTATAAAGTTGGTATTGTTACAACGAAAGCGAGACAAACCGTTGAGATGGGATTACAGTTGTCAAAGCTTGATGAATTTTTTGATGTTGTCGTGACAATTGATGATGTAGAGCATGTGAAACCACATCCGGAGCCACTTCAAAAAGCGCTTGAATTATTAGATGCAAAACCAGAAGAGGCATTGATGGTTGGGGATAATCATCATGATATTGTCGGTGGTCAAAATGCGGGGACGAAAACAGCTGCGGTTTCATGGACGTTGAAAGGTAGAGCGTATTTAGAGGCTTACAAGCCGGACTTTATGCTAGATAAAATGAGTGATTTGCTACCGATTCTGTCTAATATGAACCGTTCATAAAGGTCCAAGTAAGTTAGTAGAGGAGCGAGCTAAGTGCGACGGACAACGCGCTATCCTGTTTCAGGAGAAAATTCGTTATGGAATGTGTATAAAACAGTGTCTTTTTGGAAGGTAATGAAAAACTTTATTATTATCCAAATTGCGCGTTACACGCCATTTTTATCTGTGAAGAATTGGTTGTACCGTACTTTTTTACGGATGAAAGTAGGAAAGAAAACATCATTTGCACTTATGGTTATGCCGGACATTATGTTCCCAGAAAAGATAACTGTGGGAGAGAATTCGATTATTGGCTATAACACAACGCTTTTAGCACATGAATATTTAATTCGTGAATATCGACTTGGCGAAATCGTCATTGGAAATGAAGTAATGATTGGAGCGAATGTAACAATATTACCAGGTGTGAAAATTGGAGACGGTGCGACTGTCTCAGCTGGCACACTTGTTCATAGAGATGTACCGAGCGGTGCTTTCGTAGGTGGAAATCCAATGCGTATTATTTATACGAAAGAGCAAATGACCGCAAGAGAAGGTTCATGGTGAAAATGTAACATTTCTCCTCTTTTTTTATGAATAAAAAGGAAATAATTGAGTATAATATACTGTTTTGTTTTTTACGGAATCGTTTATACTTATAGATAGAAGAATGTGTGAACGAAGAAAACAAAAAACTGGAGGATATATGGGGAAAAATCAAAGGATATATAAGGAGAACGGACAAGTTATCTCTTTTAATCAATTAGCGGACTTCTTTTATAAAAAAGGGATGAGAGCTTACAAAGGACAAAAATTGCAAGATGCAATTAAATATTTTCGAAGAGCGGCACAAAGTGAGAAGGAGCCGTTTATTCTATGTCAATTAGCAACAGTATTATCTGAGGCTGGTGAATATCAAGAATCGAATCAAATCTTCTTAAAGTTAGTTAGATCTAATCCAGAACTTGAACAGTGCTATTATTTTATTGCAAATAATTATGCATATATGGGGTTATTTCAACAGGCGAAGAAATATGCAGATCGTTATTTAGAAGTTGCAAAAGAGAAGGAATTCGTAGAAGATACATTAGAACTTCTTGAGATTATGGAAGAAGAAGCAATGGGTGCGGAAGAGATTGAAGATGAAGATGATTTAATTGTTATGCAGGAAGAAGCGAATCGTTATATTCGTAATGGACAATTGGAAGAAGCAATTGCTACATTAGAAATTGTTACTAAGGATTATCCGGAGTTTTGGTCAGGGCATAATAATTTAGCCATTGCACATTTTCAATCTGGTAATGTAGACAAAGCACTGAAGTTAACAGAAATGATTTTAGAGAAAAATCCTGGTAATATACATGCGCTTTGTAATACGCTTATTTTTCTATATTCAATTGGAGAGCATAAACAAGTAGAAGCGTTAGCGGGACAGCTAGTTTCAGTATATCCAATTTCATTTGAACATCGTTTGAAACTGGGAACTACACTTGCAACAATTGGTTATTTCGAGCATGCATATAAATGGTTCAAACTATTAAAGCGTCAAGGATACGAGGGAGACGTTAGTTTTTATTATTGGTTTGCATATTCTGCGTATATGGTGAAAGATCAACAACTAGCTGAAAAAATGTGGCAACATGTCGTGGAATTGCATCCTGATAAAAAGGGAAAAGAACCGTGGAATGCGCTGAATTTAGCAGATGAAGGACAAAACGTGTTATTTGAAGAATTACGAAAATCATTTCAGCAAAGTGCGACGCTAGAAGAACAAATGCTAGCTTTATATTTAATGAATGAATTGTCAACGCCGGAGAAGGTTGGATTCTTTTTTGATATAACGCAAGCGAAGAACGGTGTTCCCATCGTGTCGCAACTTGCAAAGTACTTCTTTTTACTTAATAGTCATAAGAGTATTCCAGCTGATTTACAACAATTTGAGCAGTGCGTACGAATCGCGGATGCATTATACAATTATACGAAAAAAGATGATGAATTAATTGAAGAGTGTTTACACTTTTGGTTTTGTACGTTCATACGTTTATATACATCTGGAGACATATTTACAAATGTGTACGGCTGGTCAGCTGCGGTTGAATACATTGTACGCGGCGAACAAGGAAATAAAATGACACAGTCGGAGCTTGGAGATGTATATAATGTATCTGTAGCGACTGTCCGAAAGTATGTGCAAGCTGTTAAGCGTACGCACACATAAGATAAGCAAATCATTGGGAAAAAAATGATGCTAACAGTATAATGAGGGTAACTTAATTGTGTAGGAATGGATAGGAGTGAATAGTGTGTCAGAAGAAAAAATTTATGATGTCGTTATTATTGGTGCAGGACCAGCTGGTATGACAGCTGCAGTATATACATCTCGTGCAAATTTAAGCACATTAATGCTTGAGCGTGGTATTCCAGGTGGCCAAATGGCAAACACGGAAGATGTAGAAAACTACCCAGGTTATGAGTCTATTTTAGGACCAGACTTATCAAATAAAATGTTCGAGCATGCAAAGAAATTTGGTGCCGAATATGCATACGGTGATGTAAAAGAAGTCATCGATGGTAAGGAATACAAAACAATTATTGCTGGTAAAAAAGAATATAAAGCACGTGCAATTATCGTTGCAAGCGGTGCAGAGTATAAAAAAATTGGTGTACCGGGTGAAACAGAACTTGGCGGCCGCGGTGTATCATATTGTGCAGTATGTGACGGGGCATTCTTTAAAGGAAAAGAACTTATCGTAATTGGCGGCGGAGATTCTGCTGTTGAAGAGGGTGTGTTCTTAACACGCTTCGCATCAAAAGTAACGATCGTTCACCGTCGTGACACGCTTCGTGCACAGAAAATTTTACAAGACCGTGCTTTCCAAAACGAAAAAGTAGATTTCATTTGGAACCACACGATAAAAGAAATCAACGAAGCAAGTGGTAAAGTAGGAAGTGTAACACTTGTGGACGTAAATAGTGGAGAAGAGAAAGAAGTCAAAACTGACGGCGTATTCGTATACATCGGTATGTTACCTTTATCAAAACCATTTGTTGAACTAGGTATTACAAATGAAAATGGTTACCTTGAAACGAACGAGCGTATGGAAACGAAAATCCCTGGTATTTTCGCAGCTGGTGATGTTCGTGAGAAAATGCTTCGTCAAATTGTAACTGCAACAGGTGACGGTAGTATTGCAGCGCAAAGTGCACAACATTACGTAGAAGAATTATTAGAGGAATTAAAAACTGTATCAGAAAAATAAGGGATAATATACCTTGTGAGAAGAAAGCTACCGACAGGAGCTTTCTTCTTTTTTTGTGTGAAAATGTCAAAGTTTTGTCAAAAAATATAAGGATTATAAGCTTTCTTATTGATATACTGGACTTTACGGAAAAAATCACTATAAGAAATGAGGAATTTATTCAGTATGGAATGGCGTAATATATATCGTGGATTTTGTATGGGCGTTAGTGATTTAATTCCTGGTGTGAGCGGCGGTACAATCGCTGTTGTGTTAGGGATTTATGAACAATTGCTTGCGGCAATTAGTGGATTCTTTAGTCGTGAATGGAAAAAACATTTAGGATTTTTAATTCCCCTTGCAGCTGGCGTGGCAGCGGCATTTTTAACGTTAAGTCACGTTATTAAATATTTACTTGCAAATCATTATGAACCGACTCAATTTTTCTTCCTCGGTTTAATTATTAGTATATTACCGATGCTAATGAGGGAAGCTGATGCGAAGTCGTCGTTTAAAGGTAAGCACATCGTTTTATTAATAGTTGCAGCAATTCTTGTTGCGATTACAGCTTTCTTTAAACCAGATAAGGCAGCAGATCCAATTACGACTTTAACAATTTTAAATGCAATTGGTTTATTTTTCGCAGGATGGATGGCTAGTATGGCCATGCTGCTTCCTGGAATTAGTGGATCGTTTATTTTATTAATTATTGGTGTGTATCCGACAGCAATTAACGCTTTAACTACACTTAACTTACCTTTAATCGTGGTTATCGGTGCTGGTGTTATGGTTGGATTTGTTGTAAGTAGTAAAGGCATTAGTTTTTTATTAGATCGTTATAAAAGTATGACATTTGCGGCAATTATTGGACTTGTAATCGGTTCAATTGTAATTGTATTCCCTGGGATTCCGACTGGCGGATTTTCAATTATAAGTTCAATTATTACCTTTATTTTAGGCTTTGCGATTGTTACTTATTTCGGTAAGAAATAAGGGCTTTAATCCCCTTGACGATAAAAATCGTTAAGGGGATTTTTCATGCTATTCATTAAAAATCTAAGCATTTACATTGCTTGTTATAGAAAGCTTTTTTAAAATTGCTGAGTAGCATATGCTTAGCGAAAGAGGACTGGCTCCTTCGTTGTAGCAAACTGTTTTTGATAGTATAATGAAATAAGTATGCAGTGAGGAATTTTACTGCAAGTAGCTGAGGTGAAGAAACATGCAAAGAGTGACAAACTGTGTGTTAATTAGAGATAATGAAGTACTCTTACTCCAAAAACCTCGCCGGAATTGGTGGGTTGCACCAGGCGGGAAAATGGAGCGTGGGGAGACTGTAAGAGATTCCGTTGTTCGCGAGTATCGTGAAGAAACAGGTATTTATTTGAAAAACCCAGCGTTAAAGGGGGTCTTCACCTTTGTCATCCAAGAAGGTGATAAAGTTGTTTCTGAATGGATGATGTTCTCCTTTTTAGCGACAGATTTTGCAGGAGAAAACAAACTAGAGAGCGAAGAAGGCATCATTGGTTGGCATACATTTGATAAAATTGATGATTTAGCAATGGCGCCAGGAGATTATCACATTATTGATTATTTAATTAAAGGAAATGGCATAATCTACGGTACATTTGTATATACCCCAGATTTTGAGTTGCTTTCATATCGATTAGATCCGAGTTAAACCGTCAAGGAGAGGATACGATGACAGAGAATAATGATATAAAAATGGTAATTATTACAGGAATGTCTGGAGCTGGAAAAACAGTAGCTTTACAAAGTTTTGAAGATTTAGGATATTTTTGTGTAGATAATTTGCCACCGATGTTATTGCCAAAGTTTATTGAGCTTATGGCGGATTCAAAAGGGAAAATGAATAAAGTGGCACTTGGTATTGATTTACGTGGCCGCGAGTTTTTCGAACATTTATGGGGAGCACTTGATGATTTATCAGAACGTACATGGATTATTCCTCATATTTTATTTTTAGATGCGAAAGATAGTACGCTTGTAACTCGTTATAAAGAAACGAGACGTTCGCATCCACTTGCACCAACTGGTTTGCCGTTAAAGGGAATCGAAGCTGAGCGCAATTTATTAACAGATATGAAGGCACGAGCGAATATTGTGCTTGATACATCGGATTTAAAACCGAAAGAATTACGTGAAAAAATCGTTCACTTGTTCTCAACAGAAACTGAGCAAGCATTCCGTGTAAATGTTATGTCATTTGGATTTAAGTACGGTATTCCAATTGATGCAGATTTAGTATTTGATGTTCGTTTTTTACCAAATCCATATTACATTCCACATATGAAGCCATTAACAGGACTAGATGAAGAAGTTTCTTCCTATGTACTGAAATTTAATGAGACACATAAGTTTTTAGAGAAGTTGACGGATCTGATTACTTTCATGCTGCCTCATTATAAAAGAGAAGGCAAAAGTCAACTTGTAATTGCAATTGGATGTACAGGTGGACAGCATCGTTCTGTTACGCTTACAGAATACCTTGGGAAACATTTGAAACCAGAGTATAGTGTTCATGTATCTCATCGTGATGTGGAGAAGAGAAAGGGCCATTAAGGGATGAAAAAAGAGAGAAAGCCTAAAATTGTCATCATGGGAGGCGGAACTGGACTCTCTGTTTTATTAAGAGGATTAAAGCAATATCCTGTTGATATTACAGCAGTTGTTACAATTGCTGATGATGGTGGCAGTTCAGGTAGATTACGTGATGAGCTAGAAATTCCACCTCCAGGTGACATCCGTAACGTACTTGTTGCGTTATCGGATGTAGAGCCACTGGTGGAAGCTTTATTTCAGCACCGTTTCACAACAGGAGACGGACTGAAAGGTCATGCGTTAGGAAATCTATTGTTGGCAGGTATGACCTCGATTACAGGAGACTTTTTCCATGCGATTACGGAAACAAGTAAAGTATTAAATGTCAGAGGACGTGTATTACCAGCAGCGAATCAAAGTGCGGTACTTCATGCGGAACTTGAAGATGGAGAAATTGTAACAGGTGAATCAAAGATTCCTTATTACGGAAAGAAGATTAATCGCGTCTTTTTGACTCCAGAAGATGTAGAGCCATTGCATGAAACGTTGGCTGAGATTAAACGAGCTGATTTACTTGTTTTCGGCCCAGGAAGTTTGTATACGAGTATATTACCCAATTTAGTTGTTAACAAAATTGGAGACGCTGTTCTTGCTGCAAAGGCGAAGAAGGTATATGTATGTAACGTTATGACACAAGCGGGTGAAACGATGGGATATACTGCTTTTGATCATGTGCAGGCGTTACACGATCATTTAGGGCAACCATTTATTAATACTGCAATTGTAAATAACCGTGAGATTCCTTGTGAATTACGTAAGTTATATGATGAAGAAATGTCTACACCAGTTGTAGTGGATGAAGAACGTTTTGTTGAAAATAATATTGATGTTATTCAAGAGGGATTGGCGAAGTATGATGATCATGTTGTAAGGCATGATACGTTAAAGTTAGCTTCGATTTTATATTCATTGTTATAAATATGCGTTGCCTCGTTTGAGGTAGCGCTCCTCATTCATATAGGACAAGATTTTTGTTCCGCAATAATCGTATAAGGAGGTGTTGACTGTGTCATTTGCATCAGAAACAAAGAAAGAGTTGACGAATCTTGAGATGAAGGAATGCTGTGAGAAAGCAGAATTATCAGCGTTGCTTCGAATGAACGGGTCGCTTTCTTTTTCAAACCGTCGTCTATCTATCGATATTCAAACGGAAAATGCGGCAATTGCAAGAAGGATTTATACGCTTTTGAAAAAAGGATATGACGTGACGGTAGAATTACTTGTTCGTAAAAAAATGCGATTGAAGAAAAATAATGTATATATTGTGCGGCTTGTTGAGAAGTCTCGTGAAATATTAGCTGATCTTCATATCGTTCGAGATGACTTTTCATTTATTCGAAATATATCACAAGAATTGATTGAGAAGAAATGTTGTAAACGATCGTATTTACGAGGTGCATTTTTAGCAGGTGGTTCAGTAAATAACCCAGAAACATCATCTTATCATTTAGAAATCTTTTCGTTATATAAGGAACATAATGATGCTATATGTGAACTGATGAACGGATTTGATTTAAATAGTAAGACGTTGGAAAGAAGAAAAGGGTACATTACGTATTTGAAAGAAGCAGAAAAAATTACAGAGTTTTTAAATATTATAGGTGCTCATAATGCGCTTTTAAGATTTGAAGATATTCGAATCGTACGTGATATGCGTAATTCTGTAAATCGTTTAGTGAACTGCGAAACAGCTAATTTAAATAAAACAATTGGTGCAGCACTAAGGCAGATTGAAAATATTCGTTACATTGATGAGACAGTTGGTCTTGATATATTGCCGGATAAACTACAAGAGATTGCGCAATTACGAAGAGATTATCAAGATGTAACATTGAAAGAGTTAGGTGAGATGGTATCCGGGGGGAAGATTAGTAAGTCGGGTATTAATCATCGTTTGCGTAAAATCGATGAAATTGCAGAGAAATTACGCGCGGGGGAAACGGTAGCAAAAAAATAAGAGGTTAAAGGGGAAATGGAGCTGTGGTTCAAAAAAGAGTTCGGGTTTCATTAAAAAACGGTTTACAAGCACGTCCGGCTGCGTTGTTTGTACAAGAGGCAAATCGCTTTCATGCAGATATCTTCATCGAGAAAGATGGAAAGACAGTAAATGCAAAGAGCATAATGGGGATTATGAGCTTAGCAATTGGAACTGGAAGCATGATAACAATTACAACAGAAGGTTCAGATGCAGAAGAGGCTTTAGAAGCATTAGCTGCATATGTACAATAAGAAGCTATCGCGTATATGCGATAGCTTTTTGTTTTTGCGGTTTACTTAAAGGGAGTTTTCGGGATAGGGGGTATGTAGGTGGTTTGTCCTTGTCGTAGATTGTCGGTAAATCGATATGTTGTGTCGAACCGTTGATATATTAAAAAAATCGTTGATATAATTTAAGTTTTGTTCGATATAATTGAAAAATCGTTGATATATTTAGAGGGATACTGGATGGGGTATGTGAGCGGGGAACAATATATAAAAGAAGCGCCCAATTATAGGGCGCTTCCACTTTTAGTTATATCCAGCTCCAGCGGCTAGAATCTCCGGTCGCTTCGCCCTTCATTCGAGGCAAAAAGCGCCTCGGATGAAGGGGCTCCATCGCCCTGCGATTCTAAACGAGCCGCTTTCGCTTTAAATCTATCTAGCTCCAGCGGCTAGAATCTCCGGTTGTTTCGCTTTTACATTCGAGGCAAAAAGCGCCTCGGATGTAAAAGCTCCAACACCCTGCGATTCTGAACGAGCCGCTTCCGCTTTTAAGTATTAACGATTTGTAAAGATCTTATCGATTAAACCGTATTCTAAAGCTTTTTCTGCTGTCATGAAGTTGTCGCGGTCTGTGTCGCGTTGTAGTACTTCAAGTGGTTGACCAGTGCGGTCAGCAAGAATTTGATTTAGTTTTTCACGTAAGAATAGGATACGTTTTGCAGCGATTTCGATTTCAGTCGCTTGACCTTGTGCTCCACCAAGTGGTTGGTGAATCATTACTTCACTGTTTGGAAGTGCATAACGTTTTCCTTTTTCACCTGCTGCAAGTAAGAAGGCACCCATAGATGCTGCCATACCGATACAGATTGTTGATACTTGTGGTTTAATAAACTGCATTGTATCATAGATTGCCATACCCGCTGTGATAGAACCACCAGGGCTGTTGATGTAGATGTGAATATCTTTTTCTGGATCTTGAGATTCCAAGAATAAAAGCTGGGAAACGATTGAGTTAGCTACGTTGTCATCAATTGCACTACCAAGCATAATGATGCGGTCTTTTAATAGTCGAGAGTAAATATCGTAAGCGCGTTCTCCACGATTTGTTTGTTCAATTACTGTAGGAATTAAATTCATCTGTTATTTCCTCCTTCTAAAGCTTTCTTAGTCTTATAATACAATTATGGTCAATAAAGGTCAAACGAAACCACTTTAAATCAAAAAAATATGTAGTTGTACCATGAAATATTCGCTATGTTTTCGAAATTCCCTGCTTATGTATCTTCAACATCATAACCGAATTACATAAATTTAAACGTTATGAAAACTGGAGAAAAAAAGAAAAGAACGCCTTTTAACTGAAGCGTTCTTTCGATAATTAGTCTTTTAAAAGATAGGTTACTTTATTTAAAATCTTTTCGATTTGTTTCGCGTTTTTACTATACATTTCGCTTGCTGATTTCGACTTTGTTTCTAAGGAAAATAGTTCAAGATCAGCATGACATTTTTTTAAAGATGCTAATAATAAAGGTTTGTTTTGAGGAGAAGGCATTTGGAGTTTGTCATTGTAAATGTCGATAGTAAGTTGTCCGTATGAATCCACTTGACCGAGAAAGACATTTTCAATAACAACACCGAGTTTTTCTAATTCTGAATGTAGCCAAGCGCGGTTATGTCCGCTTGCTGAAAGAGGTTCATCTAGTACATTTCCATCCATAATAACAGTTTGTGGTTCTTTCTCGTTTGGTACTTTTAAACCGATGTCTTTTGCAGTAAGTGGCTGAGAATCTTTCTTTAATAATACATTTAATTCTCCGCTCGGTTCTAAGACAGCAAATTCGACTTCAGCTATACTAAATGCACCATTTCCTCTAAGAAGTTCGAGTAACTCATCACTAGTATATTTTTCTTTCTTTAAATTATCCTCAAGTACTTTGCCATCTTTTATTAACACTGTAGATTTTCCTTCAAAAAAGTCTCTAGCAGTTTTGTTTTTTAAGGAAAGAATGCCAACGAAAAAAGGTACTGAGGCGAAAATAAGTATAGCGAAGACGCCATGGAAAAACTTTTGGTCAAGCCCTGTAGATATTTGAGCGGCGATATCACCGATTGTCATTCCTGCTATGTATTCGAAAAAGGAAAGCTGAGAAATTTGCCTTTTTCCTAAGCACTTTGTGATAGTGAATAAAATGATTAATATGAATACAGAGCGAATAATGACAAGTGTCCATTCCGGCAGGTGAGACATAGTCATTTCCTCCAGTCTACTTAAAACCCTTTATATTGAGGTTCTTCACGTTCCAATACTGAAACTCTATTTTGTAAATCAGCGATGATACTGTCCATTTCTAACATACATTCATGAAATATGCGTTTAGCTTCATCGTCTGTAGAATTTAGCGAAAGGGAACTTAAGCTTGCTTGAGCTCCTCTTACACTAGCAAGGCAAGTTTTAACGCTAGCGATAACAGTCATACAAACACTCCTTATCCTTTCGGTTTGAATAACAATGCTCCAATGAAGCCGAAAATAATAGCTGCGGATACGCCGGCGCTCGTTACTTTAAACATGCCTGTGATAACACCAACGATGCCATGTTTTGCAGCTTCTTCCATTGCGCCATGAACGAGAGCATTACCAAAGCTTGTAATAGGCACAGTTGCACCAGCTCCAGCGAAATCAATTAATGGTTCATACAAATTGAATCCATCTAATATAGCTCCGGCAACAACGAGTGTTGCCATTGTATGAGCTGGTGTAAGTTTTACAACATCAAACATAAGTTGTCCGATTACACATATGAGTCCGCCAATGACGAAAGCCCAGAAAAAAATCATTGCGTTGCACCTCCAAATTCAATCGAAACGGCGTGAGCGATACACGGAATCGTTTCTTCTTGTTGGAATGTAAGTGGAGATAGTAAAGCGCCTGTCGCAACGACAAGTATTTTTTTGAACTCTCCTCTTTTCATTCGGTTTAATAAATGACCATAAACGACTGTTGCGGAACATCCTGGTCCACTAGCACCAGCTATGACAGGCTGTCCTTCTCTATAAATGAGTAGCCCGCAATCTTGAAACTGTTCGCTCGTTACTTTTGTTCCGTGTTTATGTAGTAAGTCATAAGCAATTTCACGGCCTACATGTCCGAGATCGCCTGTTACAATTAAATCGTAGTAAGAGGCATCAATTTGACGTTCACGTAAATGAGCTTCAATTGTATCGACGGCAGCTGGAGCCATTGCACCTCCCATATTAAACGGATCTGTTAATCCCATATCAACCACTCGTCCGATTGTTGCAGAGGTTACTCTTGGACCGTGCCCAGTATCGCTTAAAATAGCGGCCCCAGCACCGGTTACTGTCCACTGTGCGGTAGGTGGCTTTTGTCCACCATATTCGGTAGGATAGCGGAACTGTTTTTCTACAGCGGTGTTATGGCTTGATGCCCCGGTTAATAAATATTTTGCGCCTTTTGCATTTACGATACTTGCTCCAAGTGCTAAACCTTCCATAGAAGTAGAACAAGCCCCGAATAGCCCGAGATAAGGAGTGCCCAGTGTACGGCAAGCAAAGCTTGTAGGGGTAATTTGATTAATTAAATCTCCTGCAAGTACGAATTGAATATCATCTTTACGAAGTTTTGCTTTTTCAGTTGCGCGACTACAAGCTTCTTCGAATAAAATTTTATGTGCTTTTTCATAGGAATCTTGTCCGAGCCATAAATCTTCATGGAGGGTATCGAAGTCTTCTGGGATTTTCCCTTTTGCTTCAAATGGCCCCCCAACGACTCCTGTCGAAATAATAACTGGTTTGTTTTCAAATACCCACGTTCGGTGCCCTTGTAACATTTATAGCCCTCCCCATTGAACGAGAATCGTTTTAATAAGTGCGATGACGAAAGCAGAAAATACACCAAATAAAATAACAGAACCAGCTAATTTGAACATGTTACCACCAACGCCGAGTACAAATCCTTCCGTTCGGTGTTCGATACATGCGGCAATAACAGAGTTACCAAATCCAGTAACAGGTACAGCTGTACCAGCACCGGCAAACTGCCCAAAACGATCGTATATACCAAATCCAGTTAGTAACATAGAAATAAAAATAAGAGTTGCGACGGTTGGATTTCCTGCCGAACGTTCAGTGAAATCGAAATAAGTAATATAAAAAGTAGAGATTAGTTGTCCTATGAAGCAAATAAAACCACCGACGAAAAAGGCTTTTATACAATTTTTTAAGACAGGTCGTTTCGGTTCGCGTTCTTGTTCGAATTTTTTATACTCCTGTTGTACAGGGGTTAAGTTTTTATCTTTACTAGACATTGCAATCCTTCCTTTTCTTTTAAAAAGCGTTAAGTGTTAGACTCCATTTTTTTGCCGATGAATTTTAATTGCTTATTAATTTCATCTTTAGATACTTCTTTTTTCTTAATTTTGTTTTCAAGTTTTTCGAGTAACATAAAGATTTTTTTATCTGTACTTACACGAACATCGAAAGTGGGGTATTCATCACTTAATTGCTTTTGAAGTTTGCTGCGCAGCGGTTTTAATCCAAACCTTTCGTGATGCTCAGGTGTAACTGCTATGTAGAGATCTAAATTTGAATTCACTGCTGTGCTTTTTATAATTTCATCCATAGCGAGAGCTCTTTTCTTCGCTCCTTGTGATATAGATTGATTAAAGGATTCCGTACTCGTCTTTGTTAACTTTGGACCTTTTTCTTTCTCCGTTCGTTTTGCTTCTTCTTTCACTTTTTTATCTAAAGGACTATTATTACATCCGGTAAAAGAGCTAAATAGAAGTGCAAATAATGCGGTTATGAGGCCGAGTTTTCGCATAATTATCATTCCATTTCTATTGCAATATGTAATGTGATAGAAAAAGGATGACTGCATATCATCCTTTTTCTATTTCACAGCAAGACGGATGCGTTATTGCTGTGAGTATTGTGGTTCTTCTTGTTGGACTTCTTCAACGCGTGGGTTTAAAGAATCGATAATCGTTTGTGTTTGCTGCGCAGCTGTTTGGAAAAGTTGCTTAGCTTGTTGGTTATCCGTATCAAGAGCGAATCCCTCTAAGCTAGCTTGTGCACTTTTTAATCCAGAAACAGTTTGCTTTAATTTTGTAATTACAGTCATTGAATGAAGCCCCCTTTGGAATATCAATTCATAGGTTATAATTTGTGAGTTGGGGTGAATTTATGATTGGAAAATTTAGGGGTGGAATAGATTTTATATGATTTTAGCTAAGATGCATAAGGTATTACGGGGATATTTTTATTGATTTAGATGGATTTTATTGCTATTATTATGAGAAGAAAATGAAGTGTTTTCTATAATCATGCGCCCATAGCTCAGTCGGATAGAGCGGTGGTTTCCGGTACCACGTCTGCCGGGGGTTCGAATCCCTCTGGGCGCGTCAAAAAGTCCTAACTTACGTTTTGTAGGTTAGGACTTTTTTTATTTCCCTCTTGTTATATCTAGTAATAAGATTTACTATTAGTACTTGATAATAATTTTTGACCTTAATATTTTCTTTCAATATTATTCAAATTTCGGTTGTAAGTTGTAAATCTCATTAATACATATAAATTAATAATATTTTGGAATGGGTGTCTGCGTGAGGATTCTCCTTTTACCAAACTTATTGTACAATAGAAACAAGGGGGAGATTAGTTTGAAGGCAAGTCTTTTACAAGAACAAAGCTTACGTTTGGCAATGACACAAGAGTTAAGGCAAGCGATTACAATGCTCCAGTATAATGTACAAGAATTATCGGAGTTTTTGTATGAGCAATCGTTAGAGAATCCCCTTATTGAGTTAGGTGGTTTTGAGAGGGAGAAGAAAAAGAGCTCTAACACAAGTAAAAGTACCAGCAAACAAGTCGAGAATCAGATGGAAATCTACAGTGTGGATTCTACAACGATTCAGCAACATTTATTAAATCAAATACAGTATTATAAAATAGATGAAGAAGAGCGGAAAGTGGCTTCTTTCATTATTATGAACATGGATGGAAACGGGTATTTACAAGAAACGAATGAAGAGTTAGCAGAGCTCCTTTCTGCGCATATTCATGTAGTTGACCGCTCTGTAGAGCTTGTCCAATCACTGGAGCCAGCAGGGGTAGGGGCGCGTAATATTCAGGAATGTTTAACCTTACAATTGAAGCGCTTACAAAGACGTAATGGATTAGCAGAAGAGGTTGTAGAAGATCATTTCGCTTATTTTGTGAAGAAAGATTGGCGAAAGCTCGTTCAAGTGTTGAAGTGTAGCAATGAAGAATTGCAGAGTGCGGTAAATTGTATAACGTCATTACAACCAAAACCCGGTCTTGCATTTTCTTCAGATAAGCCACTTTATATTGTGCCTGATATGGCAGTAAAAAAAGAAGATGATCGCCTCGTTTTACAAATGAATGAGAGAAATATGCCGAGAATTGAAATTCATTCTGAATATAGTGCGCTTCTTAATAATAGTGAAAGTGAAGTAGCATCTTACGTATCAGAAAAGTATCAGCATGTGCAGTGGATTATGCGCAGTTTGAAGCAGAGAAAACAGACATTGCTGCAAGTAATGACTATTATTATGGAAAAACAACGTGATTTCTTCTGGAAAGGTCCAGAGTATTTAAGACCGCTCGCTTTAAAAGAGGTAGCAGAAGAGTTAAGTGTGCATGAATCGACAATTAGTCGTGCGACGCGAAATAAATATGTGCAAACACCACACGGTTTATTTGAGATGAAATCGTTCTTTAGCAATGCCGTTTCGACGACTGAAGATGAAGCAGTTTCTACAAAACGTGTAAAACAATTTATTCAAACGCTAATTGGGGCAGAGGATAAGAAAAAGCCACTTTCAGATCAAAAGATTTCAAAATTATTAGAAGAAGAGCATGAAATTGTTATTTCTCGAAGAACAGTGGCGAAGTATAGAGAACAAATGCATATCCCAGCTTCGTCATTACGAAAAACGATCGGATAGGTGAAGAAGATGAAAGTTGTACTGTATACTAAAAAAGATTGTGGCCTTTGCGTGAAGGCAAAACAAGTTTTACAGGAAGTACAATGTGAATATTCTTTTCAAATCGAGGAAATAGATATATATGAAGATAATGACCTTTTAGAAAAATATCACTTAATGATTCCGGTTGTAGAAATGGACGGAAAACAAGTAGAATATGGTAACATTCACAAAGGTGTCATAATAAACTATATAAAGAATGCAGTTAAGAGTTGAATAAGTTTCTATCTCCTGTTACAATAATACACGTAGCAGGGATTATTTTTTTAACCTATGTGGGACACAAAATGTCACTACGGGACGTAAAGTGACCACAAGGGAAAATGAACCGATGTAGTGAGGAGAAAAGATATGCGCTCATGGATTCAGAACACAAAAAAATTATTACCTGATCTGCTACCTGTTATGCAAACGAGAATGCAAATTCTTCAATACATTAGGCTCATGCAGCCGATTGGAAGAAGAAACTTATCAGCAAGTCTCGGTATGACAGAACGAGTATTGCGAAGTGAAGTACAAGTTTTGAAAGAACAAAACTTAGTTCACGTCGCTTCTTCTGGAATGACTTTGACAGAAGAAGGAACAGCTTTAGTTCTTGCTTTGGAAGACTTTATGAAAGAAATTTCCGGGTTAAAGGTTTTAGAAAAGCAACTTAAGGAAACATTAGACTTGGATGAAGTTTTCGTTGTCCCTGGCGATAGTGATGAATCACCTTGGGTCAAACTGGAGATGGGCCGTGCTTGTGTGACTTGTATAAAAGACCGTCTGACAGCGAATAATATCGTTGCTGTGGCTGGAGGAACTACGCTAGCTGCTGCTGCGGACATGATGCAACTTGATTGCAAAGATTTACATATGCTATTTGTCCCAGCACGTGGTGGAATTGGAGAAGGCGTCGAGTTAGAAGCCAATACCATTTGTGCCAAGATGGCGCAAAATACGATGAGTAATTATCGCTTATTGTATGTTCCAGACCATGTTAGCAGCGAAGCATATGCGTCTATTGTGACAGAGCCTTCCGTGAAAGAAGTTCTTGAGTTGATTCGATCTTCCAATATCGTCATTCATGGAATAGGTGATGCGTTAACAATGGCACGTCGCAGAAGTACTTCAGAAGCAGATTGGTTAAAGATTCAGGCAAGCGAAGCAGTTGGCGAAGCTTTCGGTTACTACTTTAATGAAGAAGGAAATGTTGTTCATAAAGTAAGAACAGTTGGTATGCAACTAGAGGACTTACAAAATGTATCTCACGTTGTTGCAGTCGCTGGAGGTTCTTCAAAGGCAAAAGCAATACAGGCTGTAATTAAACAAGGGCACACTTCAATTCTAATTACAGATGAAGGTGCAGCAAAACAGTTAACAAAGGGTTTTACCCTTTAATATAATCCCCCAAGGAGGAAATTCAAATGACTAAAATTGGTATTAATGGATTTGGACGTATCGGACGTAACGTATTCCGCGCAGCTCTTAACAACTCTGAGGTAGAAGTAGTAGCAATCAACGATTTAACAGATGCTAAAACATTAGCTCACCTTTTAAAATATGACACAGTTCACGGAACTTTAAATGCAGAAGTATCTGCTAACGAAAACAGCATCGTTGTTAACGGTAAAGAAATTAAAGTTATCGCTGAGCGTGACCCAGCTCAATTACCATGGAGCGACTACGGAGTAGAAGTAGTAGTAGAATCTACTGGCCGTTTCACTAAAAAATCAGACGCTGAGAAACACTTAGGTGGATCAGTTAAGAAAGTTATCATCTCAGCTCCAGCTTCTGACGAAGATATCACTGTAGTTATGGGTGTTAACCACGAACAATACGATGCAGCTAACCACAACGTAGTATCTAACGCTTCTTGTACTACAAACTGTCTAGCTCCATTCGCTAAAGTATTAAACGAAAAATTCGGCGTAAAACGCGGAATGATGACAACAATTCACTCTTACACTAACGACCAACAAATCTTAGACTTACCACACAAAGATTTACGTCGTGCTCGTGCAGCAGCTGAAAACATGATCCCAACATCTACTGGTGCAGCTAAAGCTGTAGCATTAGTATTACCAGAACTTAAAGGTAAATTAAACGGTGGCGCTGTACGTGTTCCAACTGCTAACGTTTCTCTAGTTGACCTAGTTGTTGAACTTGACAAAGAAGTAACAGTTGAAGAAGTAAATGCAGCATTCAAAGCAGCAGCTGAAGGCGAATTAAAAGGTATCCTTGGATACAGCGAAGAGCCATTAGTATCTATCGACTATAACGGATGTACAGCTTCTTCTACAATCGATGCATTATCTACAATGGTAATGGAAGGTAACATGGTTAAAGTACTTTCTTGGTACGATAACGAAACTGGTTACTCTAACCGCGTAGTAGACCTAGCAGCTTACATGACTTCAAAAGGTCTTTAATTCTTAATTATATAAGTTATCAATGACAAAACGAGGGAGAGGGTTTGTTCCCTCTCTCTCTTCTTTCGTTTTAAAAGCAAATGTGTTAAGCTTTTGAGTGGGTTTTGTCAATCCTAACTAGTAGTCGGAGGGAAATCCAATGAACAAAAAATCAATTCGTGACGTAGATTTAAAAGGTAAGCGTGTATTTTGCCGCGTTGATTTCAACGTACCTATGAAAGAAGGCAAAATTACAGATGAAACTCGTATCCGTGCAGCTCTTCCTACAATTCAATATTTAGTAGAGCAAGGTGCGAAAGTTATTTTAGCAAGTCACTTAGGCCGTCCAAAAGGTCAAGTAGTAGAAGAAATGCGTTTAACTCCAGTAGCAGCACGTTTAGGCGAGCTTCTTGGTAAAGACGTTAAAAAAGCGGATGAAGCATTCGGACCAGTTGCACAAGAAATGGTTGCAGCAATGAACGAAGGCGACGTATTAGTTCTTGAAAACGTACGTTTCTATGCGGGCGAAGAAAAGAACGATGCAGAACTTGCGAAAGAATTTGCAGCACTTGCTGACATCTTCGTAAACGATGCATTCGGTGCAGCTCACCGTGCTCACGCTTCTACAGCAGGTATCGCAGACTACCTACCAGCAGTATCTGGTCTATTAATGGAAAAAGAGTTAGATGTACTTGGTAAAGCACTTTCTAACCCAGAACGTCCATTTACAGCTATCATCGGTGGTGCGAAAGTAAAAGACAAAATCGGTGTAATTCGTCATCTATTAGACAAAGTAGATAACTTAATCATCGGTGGAGGACTTGCTTACACATTCGTTAAAGCTTTAGGTCATGAAATTGGTCTATCTCTATGTGAAGACGACAAGATTGAACTAGCTAAAGAATTTATGCAACTTGCAAAAGAAAAAGGCGTAAACTTCTACATGCCAGTTGATGTTGTAATCACTGAGGAATTCTCTGAAACTGCAACAACTAAAATCGTTGGTATCGACTCTATCCCTTCTAACTGGGAAGGCGTGGACATCGGTCCTAAAACACGTGAAATTTATGCAGATGTAATTAAAAATTCTAAGCTTGTTGTATGGAATGGACCAATGGGTGTATTCGAAATGACTCCATTCGCAGAAGGTACAAAAGCAGTAGGACAAGCATTAGCAGATGCAGAAGATACATACTCTGTTATCGGCGGTGGTGACTCTGCAGCAGCTGTTGAAAAATTCGGTATGGCTGATAAAATGAGCCACATTTCTACTGGCGGCGGTGCGTCATTAGAATTCATGGAAGGTAAAGAGCTTCCAGGTGTAGTTTGTCTTAACGACAAATAAGTAGCAGCCAAAGAAAAAGGACGGTGCAAAGCATGCGTAAACCAATTATCGCAGGTAACTGGAAAATGAATAAAACTCTATCAGAAGCAGTTAGCTTCGTAGAGGAAGTTAAAGGTCAAATCCCAGCAGCTTCAGCTGTTGATGCAGTAGTTTGCTCTCCAGCTCTATTCTTAGAGCGCCTTGTAGCAGCAACTGAAGGAACTGACTTACAAGTAGGTGCACAAAACATGCACTTCGAAAAAAATGGTGCATTCACTGGCGAAATTAGCCCAGTAGCACTTAGCGACTTAAAAGTTGGCTATGTAGTACTTGGCCACTCTGAGCGTCGTGAAATGTTTGCTGAAACAGATGAGTCAGTAAACAAAAAGACTATCGCAGCATTTGAACATGGTTTAACACCAATCGTATGTTGTGGTGAGACTTTAGAAGAGCGCGAAAGCGGAAAAACATTTGATCTAGTAGCAGGTCAAGTGACAAAAGCACTTGCAGGTTTAACAGAAGAGCAAGTTAAAGCAACTGTTATCGCTTATGAGCCAATCTGGGCTATCGGTACAGGTAAATCTTCTTCTTCTGCAGATGCAAACGAAGTATGTGCGCACATCCGTAAAGTTGTTGCAGAAGCTGTTTCTCCAGAAGCTGCAGAAGCTGTTCGTATCCAATACGGCGGTAGCGTAAAACCAGAAAACATTAAAGAGTATATGGCACAATCTGACATCGACGGCGCTTTAGTTGGCGGTGCTAGCTTAGAGCCTGCTTCGTTCTTAGGTCTTCTGGGGGCGGTAAAATGAGAAAGCCAACAGCTTTAATCATTCTTGACGGTTTCGGACTTCGTGAAGAAACTTACGGGAATGCTGTAGCACAAGCTAAGAAACCTAATTTTGATGGTTACTGGAATAAATTCCCTCACACAACGCTTACAGCTTGTGGCGAGGCAGTAGGTCTTCCAGAAGGTCAAATGGGTAACTCTGAGGTTGGTCACTTAAATATTGGTGCTGGCCGCATTGTATATCAAAGCTTAACACGCGTTAACGTTGCAATTCGTGAAGGTGAGTTCGATAAGAACGAAACGTTCCAAAGTGCAATTAAAAGCGTAAAAGAAAAAGGTACTGCACTTCATTTATTCGGTTTACTTTCTGACGGTGGTGTGCACAGTCACATGAATCACATGTTTGCTCTTCTTCGCTTAGCAGCTAAAGAAGGCGTTGAGAAAGTATACATTCATGCATTCTTAGATGGCCGCGATGTTGGACCAAAAACAGCACAAAGCTATATCGATGCAACAAATGAAGTAATTAAAGAAACAGGAGTAGGACAATTCGCGACTATCTCTGGTCGTTATTACTCCATGGACCGTGACAAGCGTTGGGATCGCGTAGAAAAATGTTACCGTGCTATGGTGAATGGTGAAGGCCCTACTTATAAATCAGCAGAAGAGTGTGTAGAAGACTCTTATGCGAACGGTATCTATGATGAATTCGTATTGCCGTCTGTAATTGTTAACGAAGATAACACGCCAGTTGCAACAATCAATGATGATGATGCAGTTATCTTCTATAACTTCCGTCCAGACCGTGCAATTCAAATTGCTCGTGTATTTACAAACGAAGACTTCCGTGAGTTCGATCGTGGTGAAAAAGTACCTCACATTCCAGAATTCGTATGTATGACACACTTCAGTGAAACTGTAGATGGTTACGTGGCATTCAAGCCAATGAACCTTGATAACACTTTAGGTGAAGTTGTTGCGCAAGCGGGATTAAAGCAACTTCGCATCGCGGAAACTGAAAAGTATCCGCACGTTACATTCTTCTTTAGCGGTGGTCGTGAGGCTGAATTCCCAGGAGAAGAGCGTATCTTAATTAACTCACCGAAGGTTGCAACGTATGACTTGAAACCTGAAATGAGCATTTACGAAGTAACGGACGCTTTAGTAAATGAAATCGAAAATGATAAACATGATGTTATCATTCTTAACTTTGCGAACTGTGATATGGTTGGCCATTCTGGGATGATGGAACCAACAATTAAAGCAGTAGAAGCAACTGACGAATGTTTAGGAAAAGTTGTAGAAGCGATTCTTGCAAAAGATGGTGTAGCACTTATTACTGCTGACCATGGTAATGCGGATGAAGAATTAACTTCTGAAGGAGAGCCAATGACAGCTCATACAACTAACCCGGTTCCTTTCATCGTTACTAAGAACGACGTAGAATTACGTGAAGATGGTATCTTAGGTGATATCGCTCCAACAATGCTTACACTTCTTGGTGTTGAGCAACCGAAAGAAATGACAGGTAAAACAATTATTAAATAATTTGCTTATATAAAAAGGAGAGAATTTATTATGTCAACAATTATTGATGTTTATGCTCGCGAAGTCCTTGACTCTCGTGGTAACCCAACTGTAGAAGTAGAAGTTTACACAGAAAGCGGCGCTTTCGGACGCGCTATCGTACCAAGTGGTGCATCTACTGGTGAGCACGAAGCAGTAGAATTACGTGACGGTGACAAATCTCGTTACCTTGGTAAAGGTGTTGTTAACGCAGTAAACAACGTTAACGAAATTATCGCTCCAGAAATCGCTGGTTTCGATGTAACTGACCAAGCTGGTATCGACCGCGCTATGATCGAATTAGATGGCACTCCAAACAAAGGTAAACTAGGCGCTAACGCTATCCTTGGTGTATCTATGGCAGTAGCTCACGCAGCAGCTGACTTCGTAGGTCTTCCATTATACCGTTACCTTGGTGGATTCAATGCAAAACAATTACCAACTCCAATGATGAACATCATCAACGGTGGTTCTCACGCTGATAACAACGTTGACTTCCAAGAGTTCATGATCTTACCAGTTGGTGCTCCAACATTCAAAGAATCAATCCGTATGGGTGCTGAAGTATTCCATGCACTTAAAGCTGTATTACATGACAAAGGTCTTAACACTGCAGTAGGTGACGAAGGTGGATTCGCTCCAAACCTTGGTTCTAACCGTGAAGCTTTAGAAGTAATCATCGAAGCTATCGAAAAAGCTGGTTACAAAGCTGGCGAGAACGTATTCTTAGGAATGGACGTTGCTTCTTCTGAGTTCTACAACAAAGAAACTGGTAAATATGACCTTGCAGGCGAAGGCCGTACTGGCTTAACTTCTGCAGAAATGGTTGATTTCTATGAAGAGCTTTGCAAAGACTTCCCAATCATCTCTATCGAAGATGGTTTAGACGAAAACGACTGGGATGGTCACAAATTATTAACTGAGCGTATCGGTGATAAAGTACAATTAGTTGGTGACGACTTATTCGTAACTAACACTCAAAAACTTGCTGAAGGTATCGAAAAAGGTATCTCTAACTCAATCTTAATTAAAGTTAACCAAATCGGTACTTTAACTGAGACTTTCGAAGCTATCGAAATGGCTAAACGTGCTGGTTACACAGCAGTTGTATCTCACCGTTCTGGTGAAACTGAAGATGCTACAATCGCTGACATCGCAGTTGCAACTAACGCTGGCCAAATCAAAACTGGTTCTATGAGCCGTACTGACCGTATTGCTAAGTACAACCAATTATTACGCATCGAAGACGAACTAGGCGAAATCGCTGTTTACGATGGTATCAAATCTTTCTATAACATCAAACGATAATTGTAGAAAATAAACGACAGACCGTGAGAAATCACGGTCTGTTTTTTTATGCTAAAATTGTTCACCCGTCATAAGTGACATGAAATGTTTGAAGAAGCGGTTATAGTCAAAATCAATTGCAATTTGATGAACCGGCCAATCAATAAATGGCTTCTGGTTCACTAGAGAGCGAAATTCCCCTATGCTTGCTCCTTGTGCAGAGGATTCTGTCATGACAACAATAGGTGATTTATGATACGTGAACATAGAGTTATCAAATAAAGCGAGTATTGGCATTGTGTCATGGAAGGGGCTCCCCTTTAAATGTGGTAGGGCGTCTTTATAATATCCGTAGTAATAATGATCAAATAACGGTTTGACAAGTGGAGCTTTTCCTTTTACCTCAATGTATTCTGCCATTTCTGGTGTAATGATGGAGTATTGAGTGACGTTTAATGGGTATATGTACATGTTAACTGCGGATTGAAGGACTATATTAGCGGCAGTAGGATCGCCATAAAAGTTTGCTTCGGAAATAGGGGTAACATTACCAGGATGTAAAAAGGTACCGCCCATTACGTAGTAAGATTTAATTTGTTTCATTAACTGTTTGCACATGATAAACAAAATTGCTAGGGAGGTAAGTCTTCCTAAACTCACAATGATTAATTCATCTTTATACTGTTCAATAAGAGGAATGACTTCAAAAAAATTCTCCATTTCTCCGTTAGTCACATTCACCTTTGGAATAATTGGACCGAGCCCCTGTTTCCCATGTACATCCGTAAAAAACGCAGGTGGGGCACCAGTAAGGGGACGTTCTGAACCACCGAATATCTTGATATTTCTATTCTTTGTTTCGTTATTAAAAAAATGAGCATTTTCTACGGCCGTTTTTTTTGGAACATTGCCGTAATCAGCAACGATACCGACGATTTCTATTTCATCGATAAAGAATGCTAAGAGGAGAGCCATCGTATCATCAATCCCAGGATCACAAAAAATGAGAACTTTTTTGGGCATATGTTCACCACCTATCTTGTTTATCCCGTACAAATCCGCTTGGTGAGGGCTAATAATTAATGGGGATGAGGAAAACCTCAATGATTAAAGTTTCACTTTATATATATGTAAGTTTAAGGATAAAAAGATTATTTTATTGAAATAATAGTCTTTTAAATTCAGAAAATAAAAACTTTTTACATTAGGTCAATGTTTTTGACATAATTTTTGTTTAGAAATGCAGTCATATCAAGGTTGTAAGCGTATAACATAGGCTGTTTTTGCTGTCAAGTTGATAAATTGCAGCTTTTTACAATTTATACTATGATAAAGATATTAACAGAAGATCGTATAAACATGAGGGATGATGAACATGAAATTTACAAAGATTCTTGTCCAAATTGCTGCTCTTTACGTGTTTTATATGGTTGGAACTTGGGTGCAAGAAATGTTAAATATTCCGATTCCAGGAAGTTTGATTGGAATGTTCCTCTTACTTGTTTTACTTAGCCTAAAAGTTCTTCCAGTGAAATGGTTCGATTTAGGAGCAGAAACACTCGTTGCTATTATGCCGTTTTTATTAATTCCGCCAACGCTTGGCCTAATGAATTACGGTGCTTTTTTTATGAGTAAAGGAATTTCTCTTTTCATTACAGTTGTAGCGAGTACATTTTTAATTATTATTGTCGCAGGACATACAGGACAATATCTTGCGAATAGGAAGGAAAGAGAGTCGCGATGAGCCAAATATTAATCGGAATCGGTTGGGTTCTTTTTACGGTGCTATTATATCAATTATCTAAAAAAATCTATAAATTATTTCCAACACCATTCACCATCCCAATGCTTGTAGCAACAGGATTAATGGCTTTCCTATTTATCGTGCTTGATATACCATATCAACATTATATGGAAAGTGGTGGTGGCTGGATTGCAAAGTTACTTGGACCCGGTGTTGTAGCATTTGCAATTCCTCTTTATAAACAACGTCATGTTCTGCAAAAATATGTTGTACCGATTGCTGGTGGCGTATTAGTAGGTACAACAGTTGCAATCGCTAGTGATTTTGCCATTGCTTCACTTATGGGAACAGATAAAAGCTTAATCTTATCCTCTTTACCAAAATCGGTGACAATGCCAGTTGCGATGAGCGTTTCTGAACAAGTTGGTGGTGTACCTTCCTTAACAGCAGCTTTCGTTGTTATCGCGGGTATTACTGGAACCATTACAGGACCTCTTTTATTAAAATGGAGCCGTGTTACAAACTCAGTTGGTAAAGGTATCGGATTTGGATGTGCGTCTCATATTATGGGTGTTATGAGAGCGATGAAAAATAACGAACATGAAGGTGTTATTGGATCGGTAACAATGACATTAACAGCAATTTTGACATGTTTACTTGGACCGTTATTTGCAATGATGTTTATGTAATAGAAGAAAAGCGAGAGCGACTCTATAGCTCTCGCTTTTCTATAGGATTTATGCTACAGTTACAATAACTGAATCTTTGTAGGAGGTACGCCAAGTGCATACGTTATTATCAGTTTTACTTATTATTGTATCGATTTTAATGATTGTTATGGTACTTATGCAATCTAGTAATAGCTCAGGCCTTTCAGGTGCAATTTCAGGCGGTGCAGAGCAATTATTTGGTAAGCAAAAAGCACGTGGAATTGAAGCGGTATTAAACCGTATTACAATTGTTTTAGCTGTATTGTTCTTTGTATTAACAATTGCTGTTACGTACTTAAACTTATAGAATTGAAAGAAGAAGCGTTAGTAAGATGTACTAATGGTTCTTCTTTTTTTGTTTTACCATTTGAAAGATGTTTCTAATTAGATTATAGAAATATAAATATGGTACACTAGATATAGAAAGAATACGACTAGATTACAGAAGAGAAAGAGGAGAAGTACATGATGAAATTAGCATCTCCGAAACCATTTACATTTGAGGGTGGAGACCGCGCTGTTTTATTACTACATGGATTCACAGGGAACTCAGCTGATGTACGTATGTTAGGGCG
Source organism: Bacillus thuringiensis (assembly GCF_001595725.1). Taxonomy (GTDB): domain Bacteria; phylum Bacillota; class Bacilli; order Bacillales; family Bacillaceae_G; genus Bacillus_A; species Bacillus_A thuringiensis_K. Next base: position 4,869,589 of record NZ_CP014282.1, on the reverse strand, counting down.
TTTCTTAGAAAAGAAAGGCTATACTTGTCATGCGCCAATTTATAAAGGGCACGGTGTACCACCAGAAGAGCTTGTTCATACAGGGCCTGAAGATTGGTGGCAAGATGTAACGGAGGCATATCAGCTTTTAAAAGATAAAGGTTTTGAGAAAATTGCTGTTGTTGGATTGTCACTTGGCGGCGTATTTTCTTTAAAATTAGGTTATACAGTACCTGTTTTAGGTGTGGTACCAATGTGTGCACCGATGTATATTAAGAGCGAAGAAACTATGTACCAAGGTATATTGGCATATGCCCGCGAATATAAAAAACGTGAGCAAAAATCACTAGAACAAATCGAACAAGAAATGTTGGAATTCCAAAAGACACCAATGAATACATTAAAAGCATTACAACAATTAATTGCTGACGTACGTAACAATGTGGATATGATTTATGCGCCAACATTTGTTGTACAAGCGCGTCATGATGAAATGATTAATACAGATAGTGCTAACATTATTTATAACGGTGTAGAATCTACGTTAAAAGACATTAAATGGTATGAAGACTCTACGCATGTCATTACACTTGATAAACAACGTGACGAGCTACATGAGGATGTATATAACTTCTTGGAGCAACTAGATTGGTAAGATCTAGTTGCCTCTTTTTTTCATAAGGAATTTTTTGTGAAAACTGTAAAAATCATAAGGGGAGTATTGAAGTTTCGCTTTATACATCCCCTATCTTTCGGATACACTAAATAATATAAGGTTTTAAAGGAGGTATTTTTGCTTGGAAGAAATCATACAAGAACATATTGATAAGTTGTTATTATTTATGAGAGAAGAAGCGTATAAACCGTTAACGATACAAGAGTTAGAAGAGGCATTTGGAATTGAAGGTTCTGAGGGCTTTAAAGATTTCGTAAAGGCACTTGTAACGATGGAAGAGAAGGGGCTTGTTGTTCGTACACGTAGCAACCGTTACGGTCTTCCTGAAAAGATGAATTTAGTAAGAGGTAAGTTAATTGGACATGCACGTGGCTTTGCTTTCGTTGTACCAGAAGAGAAGAAAACTGGAGACGATGATCTTTTCATCCCGCCTACAGAATTAAACGGTGCACTTCATGGCGATACAGTATTAGCACGCCTTAGTTCTCAATCAAGCGGTTCACGTCAAGAAGGTTCAATTGTACGCATTTTAGAACGTGGCACGAAAGAGCTAGTTGGTACATATACAGAATCGAAAAACTTTGGCTTTGTTATACCTGACAATAAGCGCTGGACAAGTGATATTTTCGTATTGAAAAGTGCGTCAATGGGAGCTGTAGAAGGTCATAAAGTAGTTGTGAAAATTACGAGCTACCCAGAGAATCGTTTAAGCGCAGAAGGTGAAGTTATTCAAATTCTAGGTCATAAAAATGATCCAGGAGTAGATATTTTATCTGTCATTCATAAACATCATTTACCTTTGGCATTCCCTGAGGAAGTGATGGAGCATGCAAACAGTGTACCAGAAACGATTTCAGAAGAAGATTTAAAGGATCGCCGCGATTTACGTGATCAAATGATCGTAACGATTGATGGTGCAGATGCAAAAGATTTAGATGACGCTGTTACAGTAACGAAGCTTGAGAACGGTAACTACAAGCTTGGCGTTCATATTGCGGATGTAAGTCATTACGTTCAAGAAGGTTCTCCAATTGATGTAGAAGCAGCAGAAAGAGCGACGAGTGTGTATCTTGTTGACCGTGTAATTCCGATGATTCCACATCGTCTATCTAACGGTATTTGTTCATTAAATCCGAAAGTAGACCGTCTGACATTATCTTGTGAAATGGAAATCAACAACTTAGGTGATGTTGTTAAACACGAGATTTTCCAAAGTGTGATTAAAACGACAGAGCGTATGACGTATGCTGATGTAAGAAGCATTTTAGAAGATGAGGACGAAGAGTTAATTAAGCGTTATGAGCCGCTCGTACCGATGTTTAAAGAGATGGGCCAATTGGCACAAATTTTACGTGAAAAACGTATGCGTCGTGGTGCAATTGACTTTGACTTTAAAGAAGCGAAAGTATTAGTGGATGAAGAAGGAAAACCGACAGACGTTGTTATGCGCGATCGTTCTGTATCAGAGAAGTTAATTGAAGAATTTATGCTTGTTGCGAATGAAACAGTAGCAGAGCACTTCCACTGGATGAACGTACCGTTTATGTACCGTGTCCATGAAGATCCGAAAGAAGATAAGCTTGAGCGTTTCTTCGAGTTTGTAACGAACTTCGGATATGCGGTAAAAGGACGTGCGAATGAAGTGCACCCTCGTGCGCTGCAACAAATTCTTGAAATGGTTCAAGGACAGCCAGAAGAAGTAGTTATTTCAACAGTTATGCTTCGTTCTATGAAGCAAGCTCGTTACGATGCGGATAGTTTAGGACATTTCGGTTTATCAACTGAGTTCTACACACACTTCACATCACCAATTCGTCGTTACCCGGATACAATCGTTCATAGATTAATTCGTGAATACATTATTAATGGTAAAGTCGACAATGAAACACAAGCAAAATGGCGTGAAAAATTACCTGAGATTGCAGAGCACTCTTCTAATATGGAACGCCGTGCTGTTGAAGCAGAGCGTGAAACAGATGAGATGAAAAAAGCAGAGTATATGGTTGATAAGATCGGTGAAGAGTATGACGGAATGATTAGCTCTGTAACAAACTTCGGTTTATTCGTAGAGCTTCCAAATACAATTGAAGGTCTTGTACACGTTAGCTACTTAACGGATGATTACTACCGTTATGACGAGCAGCATTTCGCTATGATTGGAGAACGTACAGGAAACGTATTCCGCATCGGTGACGAAATTACAATTCGCGTTATTAACGTAAACAAAGACGAGCGTGCAATCGACTTTGAAATCGTTGGCATGAAAGGTACACCTCGCCGTAAGTTCAAAGATCGTCCAGTCGTTATCGAGCAGCCAAGAACAGGCAGAAAGAAACGTGGTGGACGTAGTGAGCGTAGCAATGAGCGCGGCGGCGAACGTGGCACAGCAAGAAAATTTGACCGTGGTGGTAAAGGAAAAGGAAGAGGATCTGCATCGGCATCCACATCCGCTAGCCAGCCAGGGAAAAAAGACGGTAACGGCAAGAAGAAAAAAGCATTCTTCGAAAACGTACCAGGATTCAAGAAGAAAAAGAAAAAGCGTAAGTAAGAAAAGGGTGGCTTCGCTTTGATCAAAAGCGGGGCCGTTTTCTTTTTTCTTCGTGGCTTGAGAGCGAGCCACTTTCGCTTTTGTATAATCCAGCTACATGGCTAGAATGTTGGGCGGCTTCACTTCTTCCCGAGAGGCAAAGAGCGCCTCAAGGTCAGAAGCTCCATCCACCTCACATTCTGAGCGAGCCACTTTCGCTTTTTATTAACATTTGTTACAATAGTAAAAATAGAGGAGGGACGTTATATGCCAAAGGGTACAGGTAAGGTTATTGCACAAAATAAAAAAGCATTTCATGATTATTTCATCGAAGAAACATACGAAGCAGGGCTTGTCCTTCAAGGAACGGAAATTAAGTCGATTCGCGCTGGACGCGTAAACTTGAAAGATGCGTTTGCACGTGTACATAATGGTGAAGTATGGGTTCATAATATGCACATTAATACGTACGAACAAGGGAATCGTTTCAACCATGATCCACTTCGTACGAGAAAATTACTTCTGCATAAAAAAGAAATTGATAAACTAGCGGGTGCTGCAAAAGAAACAGGTTACGCATTAGTTCCACTTAGAATTTATTTGAAAAATGGATTTGCAAAAATGGCACTTGGTTTAGCAAAAGGTAAGAAGCAATACGATAAACGTCACGATTTAAAAGAGAAAGAAGCTAAACGTGAAATTGCACGCGCGTTCCGTGATCGCCAAAAGATGTAATACATATATTTACATTTGTAAAATGGAGCGCGTATGTTATAATAACTTATGTAAGGTTGTTGCACATTGAAAAACAGCTCTTAGTAGCTATCACGATATTTTCTTCGTATGCTCCATTTTTATCATGGGGACGTTACGGATTCGACAGGGATAGTTCGAGCTTAGGTTGCGAGTCGAGGGGATCGGCCTCGTTAAAACGTCAAAGCCTATAATTGGCAAACAAAACAATCTTTCTTTAGCTGCTTAATTGCACTAAAGGTTCCTCCCTCCATCGTCCATGTGGTAGGGTAAGGGACTCAAACTAAGTGGACTACGCCGGAGTTCGCCGTCTGAGGACAAAGGAAGAGAATAACCAGACTAGCAACTTGGAAGCCTGTCGATAGGCCGAAGAGTTCGCGAAGTGCTAATATATCGACTACACTCGTAGAAGCTTAAGTGCCGATATTTTTGGACGTGGGTTCGACTCCCACCGTCTCCACCAATACATATTTGGTGGTTTTTTTATTTTGTATGATATGAACCATAATTTTGCCAAATTGGCGAGGTTATGGTTCTTTTTGTTTGTGGCAAATTTATGGTTCTAAAAATAGAATGTATCTAATTTCTTGGTTCTTTCAATTACATCATCAATGCATCTTGTGTGTTATCCCTTAACTATCACAATTTTATCCAGTAAAAGCCCGATTGGTGAGGACTGATAATCAGTGGGGGATAAACATCTCTATTCAATTAATACTTCGCTTTATTCGAATCTTCATATGTTTTGTGTTTTTAACCATACCTATTGTAAGATTATATAGAGTTCTCCTAATAAGCTGTTTTAATGGATTATTTAGGAATCTTAAATTTATAAATCTTAAATTGTTTTTTCGGGATAATTTTTTTATCTAAATAAGTTATATTGAAGTAGAGGTGAACCATCGGTGAGGCAGGTGTTAGTAATTAAGAATGAACGGTCTTCAGCAAAGAAAATTGTAAGCGGTCTAACGCAAGAAGGCTATTTCATTTTAAAACTTCACAATGAAAACCAAGGTTTAAATATAATATATGAACAAGATTGGGATATTATCATATTGGATTGGGACTCATTAAGTATATCGGGACCAGAAATTTGCAGACAAATACGACTTGTTAAAACGACACCGATCATTATTGTGACCGACAATATTTCTAGTAAGGATTGCATAGCAGGGCTACAAGCAGGAGCAGATGATTATATAAGAAAACCATTTGTGAAAGAAGAATTAGTAGCAAGGGTTCAAGCAATTTTAAGGAGAAGTGACTGTATTCAGCAAAATGAGACAAACTTTTATCAGTTTAAAGATCTCTTTGTTGATGCATCTAGTAATATTGTGAAAAAAGGTGGCGAAAATCTCTCGCTTACTAAGCGCGAGTACGATTTACTTGTATTTTTAATCAAGAATAAAAATACAATATTGAGCCGTGAAATGCTTTTGAATCAGGTTTGGGGATATAACGTAGTAGTAAATCCAAATGTAGTAGATTTATATATTGGGTATGTAAGAAAAAAGTTAAAGTGCGAGAAGAAAGAAAGATATATTCAAACGATACATGGCAGAGGTTATTCAATGATTGAATGATAAAATAAGGTAATAGAAAAAAGAGTAAAACTGTTTCATTCAGTTTTACTCTTTTTTCTATTGAATCTAATAATCAAATAGTTTCTTAGAAGTATTAAAAGACTTAAAAAAATGGATTATAAAAATATTAGCTATTAATGAGCGTGTTTTGTAGAGGAAATCATGATTAATCAACACGCCTGACTTCACATATTACTTTTGGTGCCTGATTTTATGAATTCACACCATTCACAAGATTTTCACAGAATTAATGACTATACTAATTAACAGGATGTTCAAATGAAAATGATTATCAATAGCGATTCAATTGAATAAAAGTTAATTTCTAATTCAATCTATGGATGTCATCATTTTCGAAATAAATCACACTATAAGGAGTATACATATGAAAAAATCTATGCTTTTAAAATTAGTGAGTATTCTAGCAATTTTTACTTTAATGTTAGTAGCTTGCTCAAATCCAAGTAATGATACTAAAGAGTCAAAAGCTAATAAAGATAATAGTAGTGATAAGCCAAAAACGGTTGAAATCACTGATGCTCATGGAACTGTTAAAGTCCCTGTAAACCCAAAGAATGTAGTTGCTTTGGATAACAGAACTTTTGAAACTTTATCTGATTGGGGAATTAAATTAGCGGCTGCTCCAAAGGATATCATGCCTGCTGATTCAGCATATAAAAAGGATGATTCAGTTCAAAACATTGGGAATCACCGTGAACCAAATCTAGAAATTATTGCAGCGGCAAATCCTGAACTTGTAATCGTTGGTCAAAGATTTGCTGACCATTACGAAGAAATCAAAAAATTAGTACCAAATGCAGCAGTTATTGATCTTAATTTTGATGTTTCTGAGAAAGCTACTAAGCCTGGCGAAAACTTAGTAAAAGGACTTAAAGATTCTACAATTACTTTAGGAAAAATCTTTAATAAAGATAAAGAAGCTAAACAATTAGTAGCTGATTTTGATAAATCTATTGAAAAAGCAAAATCTGCTTATAACGGAAAAGATAAAGTTATGAGTGTTATCGTTACTGGTGGTAATATTGGTTTTGCTGCGCCGCACTCTGGTCGTGTTTGGGGACCAATGTATGAAATTTTCGGTTGGACTCCAGCGTTAGAAGTTTCAAATTCTACTGCAGGTCATAAAGGTGATGACGTTTCTGTTGAAGCTATTGCACAAACAAATCCTGATTGGATTTTCGTATTAGATCGTGATGCTGCAACATCTGATGCAGCTAAGTCAACACCTGCTAAGGATGTTATTTCTAAATCACCTGCTCTTCAAAACACAACTGCTGTTTCTAAAAAACAAGTTATTTATGCACCAGAAGATACTTACACAAATGAATCAATTCAAACTTATATAGAGTTATTTGGAAATATGGCAAAAACTTTAGCTAAGTAGTGTAAAGGAGTACGAAACAGTGTCAAAAAATATAATTTCTAGGGTTGAGAATATTTCTCAACCCCAGTTTTATAATCACAATAAATTATGGACAAAACCTTTTATAATAGCCATTATAGTTGTTATAATTTTAGGGATTATATCACTGTTTACTGGAGTTTATGATATACGTGGACAAGAGGACGGGACAGAGATGTTTTTCATAACTCGTGTTCCGAGAACAGCTGCATTAATGCTTACTGGAGCTGCGATGGCGATGGCAGGGCTCGTAATGCAACTCATTACACAGAATCGCTTTGTTGAACCTACTACAACGGGGACTATTGAATGGTCAGGCTTAGGCCTGCTTTTTGTGTATTTATTATTTCCTGCCCCGACTTTAGTTCAAAGAATGACTGGTGCAATCATTTTTTCTTTTATAGGAACTATGATTTTCTTTCTATTTTTAAGAAGAGTTAAGCTTCGTTCGTCTTTAATTGTTCCGATTATTGGATTGATGCTTGGAGCAGTAATTTCTGCAGTGTCTACTTTTTTAGGACTCCTTTTTCAAAAGACGCAAAGTATTGAAACTTGGTTTGTAGGTTCATTTGCTAACATTCAGGTGGGAAGATATGAATATTTATGGCTGATTGTTATCATTACTTTTCTTATTTTTATGTATGCGAATAGATTGACTTTAGCTGGACTAGGAGAAGATGTCGCAACAAGTCTTGGAGTTAATTACAATAGAATTGTTCTTTTTGGGACTGCTCTTATCTCTGTTGCAGTTGGAATTGTTGCAGCTGTTATTGGACACTTACCTTTCTTAGGATTAATTGTGCCAAATATCGTTTCAATGTTTAGAGGTGATGATCTTAGGAGTAATTTACCTTGGGTTTGTGTGATCGGAATGGGGTCAATAACTGCCTGTGACATCATTTCTCGAACAATTATACAGCCTTTTGAATTACCTGTTTCTTTAATACTTGCAACAGTAGGAGCAGTCGTGTTTATTACTATTTTATTGAGACAAAGAAAACCAAGGAGGCTACGATGATCACATTAGAATATAGAAAAAAAGAAAATGTCGAAATCGATTCTAGCCTTCATAATGAAAGTAGATCAGCTAGCGCTTTTCGGTCTAAGAAGGAAGCAAGACGTTATTGGATTTTACTGATAACATTGATTGCTTTAGGTCTTCTTTCTTCATATGGACTTTTAGTTTATAACAATCCAGTTCCGATAGATTCACCTTCTTTTATCCCAGTCGTTAAGAGAAGGATAGTAGCTATTGTTGCAATGATTATCGCTGCAGTTTGCCATAGCTTGTCGACAGTTGCATTCCAATCTATTACGAATAATAAAATTATTACTCCATCGCTTTTAGGTTTCGAATCACTTTATTCAGCAATTCAAACGAGTACAATATTCTTCTTTGGTGCTAGTGCATTAATAAAGTTTAATGGAATTGGATCATTTTTATTTCAAGTTGTTGTTATGGTCTTCATGAGTTTGATACTTTATGGATGGTTACTTTCCGGTAAATACGGGAATTTACAACTTATGCTTTTAGTTGGAATTATTATTGGTACCGGGCTAAATTCAGTTTCAACTTTCATGAGAAAACTACTTGCGCCTTCAGAATTTGATATTCTACAAGCAAGATTATTTGGTTCTGTTAATCATGCAGATCCTGCATATTTTCCTATTGTAATTCCTATGATTATAATTGTAGCGGTATTAATTTTTGCTCATTCTAAGAATTTAAATGTTTTGTCACTAGGAAAGGATGTTGCTACTTCTTTTGGAGTTAAATATCAACCTAGTGTAATTTATACGCTTGTATTAGTTGCTATTTTAATGTCCATTTCAACAGCTCTAATTGGGCCACTTACTTTCTACGGCTTTTTAGTGGCAACTTTGAGTTATCAGGCAGCGGCAACTTATGATCATAGATATATTTTTCCGATGGCTTTTGCTATAGGATTTTTAATAATGACGAGCGCATACTTTTTAATGTATCATGTATTCCATGCTCAAGGTGTAGTTTCAGTTATTATTGAATTATTTGGTGGAATTATATTCTTAACTATAGTTTTAAGGAAGAGGGCTTTATGATAAAAATTGATAATGTTAAAAAGTTCTATACTGATAAGGTAAAAATAGGACCTTTGGATATTGAAATACCAAAAGCAGGCTTTACTTCTTTAATCGGACCAAATGGTGCTGGAAAGTCAACGACACTTTTGATGATTGGCAGACTTTTAGATATGGATGAAGGTCAAATTCAGGTAGCAAATATGGATGTTTCTGAATCCAAATCAAAAGACTTAGCAAAAGTTTTGACTATATTGCGACAAGAAAATCATTTTGTAACTAGACTTACTGTTAGACAACTAGTTGGATTTGGGCGCTTTCCTTATTCAAAGGGAAGATTGACTAAAGAAGATGAGGTTATCATTTCTAAATATATCGATTTCTTAGATTTAACTAGTTTAGAGAATAGATATTTAGATGAGCTTTCTGGTGGTCAAAGACAAAGGGCATATGTAGCGATGGTATTGTGCCAAGAGACTGAATATGTACTTTTGGACGAACCTTTGAACAACCTTGATGTTGCTCGCTCTGTTCAAATGATGGAGCATTTGAGACGTGCAGCTAATGAATTTGGACGAACAATTTTGACTGTCATGCATGATATAAATTTTGCGGCTAAATACTCTGATAAAATTTGTGCTATGAAAGATGGACAAATTGCTGCTTTCGGAACAGTAGAAGAAGTTATGGATCCAACACTTTTGACGGATATTTTTGAAACGAAAATAGAGATTATTAATGGTCCTTATGGGCCAATCGCTGTTTATTAGTTATAAAATGTAAAAAATACTGTAGCTTGCGTAGATTATGCAAGCTACTCTAGTTGATGTTGCTGTCTATATTTTATAGGCAGCAGCTTTTTTTATGTGACTACTCATAAAATGCAAAAGAATGCTTCACCTTTTCAAGTATGTACCAAATGAAAAAATATTTCTGTATAACTTTTTAAAAGAATTCAGCTTGTTTTTTTTATATGTAATATTGCATACCAGAGTGTATTGATAAAAGTGTAAGGGGTCACTATAATGAGGGCATAAAGATAAATTACATTTTCGTAGCAATAAAAAGGAGGAAATAATATGGAAATCGCAATGGCAGTATTAAAATTTGTAGGTGGCGTAATCCCGTTAATTCAAGAACTTTTAAAAGCATTTATGTAAGTTTATTAGTTAGCTATCATTTATCAATCATTATCATATTTTACTAAAAAAAGAACGGGGTGATTTTTCTGAATATTAAGAAAAACACTAAAAGAAGAAAGTTCCTTGCATGTTTATTAGTCAGTCTATGCACTATTAATTATTCATCTATTTCCTTCGCAGAAACACAAGCAAGTAATGCAACTGATGTAACCAAAAATGCTAGTGGCATTGATACTGGTATAGCAAATCTTAAATATAATAATCAAGAGGTTTTAGCTATAAATGGTGATAAAGTAGAGAGTTTTGTTCCGAAAGAAAGTATCAATTCAAATGGTAAATTTGTAGTGGTGGAACGCGAGAAAAAATCACTTACAACGTCACCAGTCGATATTTCAATTATTGATTCTGTAGTGAATCGCACGTACCCAGGAGCTGTACAACTTGCAAATAAAGCTTTTGCAGACAATCAACCAAGTTTATTAGTGGCTAAGAGAAAGCCTCTGAATATTAGTATAGACTTACCGGGTATGAGAAAAGAAAATACAATCACTGTCCAAAATCCGACATATGGTAATGTAGCTGGAGCAGTAGACGATTTAGTATCTACTTGGAATGAAAAGTATTCTACAACACATACGTTACCTGCAAGAATGCAGTATACGGAATCTATGGTTTATAGTAAATCACAAATCGCAAGTGCTCTTAATGTTAACGCTAAATATCTTGATAACAGTCTAAACATTGATTTTAATGCGGTTGCAAATGGAGAGAAAAAAGTGATGGTTGCCGCATATAAGCAAATATTTTATACGGTAAGTGCTGAACTACCTAACAATCCATCCGACCTTTTTGATAATAGTGTTACTTTTGATGAGTTAACTCGAAAAGGCGTAAGTAATTCGGCTCCACCTGTTATGGTTTCAAATGTAGCTTATGGTAGAACGATTTATGTAAAATTAGAAACAACATCTAAGAGTAAAGATGTACAAGCTGCTTTTAAAGCCTTACTTAAGGATAACAGCGTTGAAGCAAGTGGACAGTATAAAGATATTTTTGAAGAAAGTACCTTTACTGCTGTAGTATTAGGCGGAGATGCGAAAGAGCATAACAAGGTTGTTACTAAAGATTTCAATGAAATCCGAAATATCATTAAAGATAATGCTGAATTAAGTCTTAAAAATCCAGCATACCCAATTTCATATACAAGTACTTTCTTAAAAGATAATGCAACTGCTGCTGTTCATAACAATACAGATTATATTGAGACGACAACTACAGAATATTCAAGTGCTAAAATGACACTTGATCATTACGGTGCTTACGTTGCTCAATTTGATGTATCTTGGGATGAATTCACATTTGACCAAAAGGGTAACGAAGTACTAACACATAAAACATGGGATGGTAGCGGAAAAGACAAAACGGCTCATTACTCTACAGTTATCCCACTTCCACCGAACTCAAAAAATATAAAAATTGTTGCAAGAGAATGTACAGGTCTTGCATGGGAATGGTGGAGAACAATTATTAATGAACAAAACGTTCCATTAACAAATGAAATAAAAGTTTCAATTGGAGGAACAACATTATACCCAACAGCTAGTATTAGTCATTAAGTATAAAAAAAGCGCCCTATAAGTAGGGCGCTTTTTACTTAGTCACAAATTTTATTTTGTATCGGTATGTTTTTAAGTTTTGTAAATCATCAACTATAAGGTGGGAATATTGTGAAGACGAAAAGCTACATGTTTTTCGTCTTTTCGTTCTCTTGCTTAATAAGAAAGATCCTGCAACTCAGTATAAGATCTTTAATCAAACGTTTTTAAAAGCTAAATTGTGGTTTCATATCACCTTTATAAGGTTCATGTTCAACGAATATAGTTATATCCTTACCAGCATGGTCTTTACCAGTTCTTTTATACGTAAATTTATTCTTATTTAGTTCAGTAAGCTCAAGAGCAGCACCGTATTTATTATTTCCAATTGAAACATGGGCTCTTATTTTATTTTCGTGTACAACATCGAAGTAGCCATAATCACCGCGGCTTTGACCTGTTTCGCTATTGAAGAACTCATATTTATTAGATTTTTCATCAAATTTTGCTAGACTTATAAAATTCGAATTAAACTGTGTTACATCGTTACCAGCTTCATCTAATACCTTTGTTCCGTGCCAAAGGGTACCGCCTAAAATTTTATCTCCATCAACGTTTTTAACAATATCTCCTGTAGTTGTGTTCAGCTGTTTGTCCGGATCAGTGAAAGAAAGTTCTTTTTCTTTATATGGAACATGTTCAACGAAAACTTCTACATCTTTACCGTTAGCGTCTTTCCCCATCCGTTTATAAGTAAATACATTTTTATTTAATTTTGTCATGTCAACAACGGCTTGATACTTCATTGATTCTGAAATTAATATTCTCTTCTTCCCATCATTTGTGACAAAGAATGTTCCTTTATCGCCACGACTTGCACCTGTTTTAGCATCGAAAAATTCATATCTGCCTGACTTCGCATCATATTTTGCTAGACCAATGAAGTTTGCATTCTCTTTTGTTAAGTCATTCTTATCTTTGTCATACACTCGTGTACCTTGCCAATTTGTCTCGCTAAGAATATTAGCCATTTTTTGCCCTTTAGTTAATTTGTTTTCCTGTTTTGTTTCTTTAGCAACTTGTTCTTGTTTTTGTTTCCCATGATTTTCTTCAGCTTTAGTACCAGCACACCCTGTTAATGCTAATGTGAATCCGAGCAGTATGGATGATAGTGCTTTTGTTTTTTTGTTCATGTTTTATCGTCTCCTTATTTTATAATTTTAAGTAGTACGGTTTGCGATTATAGTAGCAGTGCGTCATATATAAACTTAGTTGCTACGTTTCTTATGTTAATACTCGACTATAAACTGCCTCTAAATAAAACATTAAAAAAAGATAAACTAATTCCTAAAAAATGTTCATATTTATAAAAAATCGCTAGCTTGTTGTAGTGCCTACGAGTAATCCAACAAATACATTGTAATGAAGAAGGAAAGTCGTTAACAATAATGTAATTCCTAATGGAGCCAATCGATTGTATTGCAAAATTTTCGAGCTAAACTGTAGGGGAAATGAAGATTTTATAGAATTCGTTTCGTATAGGAAGGGGATGTCCATGTTTGATTCAACAGATTTTAAGATTATACAATTACTACAAGAAAACGCTAGAATGAACTGGAAGGAAATTGGGGAGATAGTACATTTGACTGGTCAGGCTGTCGGGAAACGAATTCATAAATTAGAAGAGGCAGGTGTCATTCAAAAATATACGATAAATATCAACAGGGCTAAGCTAGAAGGATCTATTATGACCTTTGTTACACTATTTTTGCATGCACCGCACTATCATAATCAAATTCAAAACTTTTTTGAAAAAACGGACGTAATTACTGAAATGTATCGTATAAGCGGCGATGGGTGCTATGTCATGACTCTTCACACATCTTCGCATCAGCAATTAGAAGAGGCTCTTGCAGATGTTTTACATTATGGTGATTATCGTATAAATACGGTCATTAAGACAATGGAAAAAAGAAAGAATAAGATATTTATCCTTTCTTTTTTTTGAACTGTAATTTTTTATTTGCTCTTGTTTATAAAACAGTTTGCTGACATGACTGTTGCATAAATATCACCAAACTCTAATGCACTCATGAACGATTGATGAGCGTGTACTGCGGGGATTAGATTTCCTTGAAATTCTAAATCTTTTGTTGTACAAGCATCTTCAATTACAATACATTGAAATCCGAAGTCACTGGCAGCGCGTACTGTTGCATCAATACATACATGAGTCATCATACCGCAAATGACTAGTCGGTCTATTTTCTCTGTCTGTAATGTTTCTAATAAATTTGTTCTTAAAAAACTGTTAGGGTGATGTTTTTGAATGACTCTTTCGTTAGCAATTGGTTGTACATCATCATAAATTTGAACACCTATTGTATCGGATAAGAAGAAAGTAGCTCCTTCATTGTTCGCAATATGTTGTACGTGAATAACTGTTTTATGTTTTTCACGAAATGCTTTCAAAACTTCTTTCGCTTTTTGTGCGGCTTTTTCAGGTTGATGTAATTCCATATTGCCACCTTCAAAGTAATCATTTTGTATGTCGACTAATAGTAACGCTTCGTTCATAGTTAATCCCCCACATATATTTGTACAGTACGTTGTTTGTACTGTACCGTTATTATATAAAGTGTAGGTATGCGGAAGTAATAGCGTTATGAAACGATTTTAACGTATATAGTTTCATTGTGAAAAAGGTGAAAGTTGGTATAGGCACAAATGGATTTTGTGGAATTCATGGCAAAGTTATAGGTAGAGTGGCGTTGTAGGATAAAAACCATAACTTTGCTGGAGGATCGGGTTATGGTTTTTTTATGAGGAAATGCGATTTTAAGTTTTTGCTGAAGGTGTTTTTCTAGGATATGCTGTGAGTGATTGAAGTGAGGTAGTGTCGGATATTGTCGACCGATCGATATATTAGAAAAATCGTTGATATATTGTAAGTTATGATAGATATATTGGAAAAATCGTTGATATATTGCTAGTTGTGATAGATATATTGAAAAAATCGTTGATATATTTGTAAAGGGGTGTTTGAGGTGATTGTGAAAGAAAGAAAAATACCGATTTATATAAGACAGTTAGAAGCGCTTCTTAGAAGGTTACCTGTACATCATCCGAAACGAAATATAATTGGAGAAAACTTGGCAAAACACATGGCGGGGTATAAAGGGGAGCAAGCGATTGATTATCCACTTAGTTTTATTTCTGAGAAAGAGTACAGTGTTTTACATGATGTTCGCTTATCTAATCATGATCAATACTTTCAAATTGATACTATTATCATTTCCACAAAGTTTCTTCTGTTTCTTGAGATAAAAAATATAGCAGGTACATTAATATTTGATACAAAGTTTAATCAACTTATCCGAATAACAGAAGGAAATTCAGAGGGATTTCCAGACCCTGTTTTACAAATAAAAAGGCAGGAAATACAACTTAAAAAATGGTTAAGCTTACATGGATTTTCTTCTAGTCTTCCAATCGAGTCCCTCGTTGTTATTAGCTCGCCTCGTACCATTATAAAATCTTCAGATGACAATCTTCTTCATACAATTATTCATAGTGCAAATCTACCTCATAAAATAAAGTGGTTTGAAAGTAAATATAAGAAAAAAGTTATAGATAATGTAGATAGGCTCATTCATCAAATAATAGCGGAGCATTCTCCACTTCAACAAAATATACTTGAGCAATATAAAATAGAAAAAGAGGAGTTGCTAAATGGAGTACAATGTGAGAAATGCTTAGTTATTCCAATGGTTAAAGTTAAGAAGGGTTGGCGTTGTACAAGTTGTAAAGATTTTTCAAAAGTGGCACATGAGGGTGCTATACGAGATTATGCATTGCTCATTAGTACGACATGTACGAACGGTAATTTGAAAGAGTTTCTCCATGTTTCGTCAGGTATGGTTGTAAACAGAATTCTCCACACACTAAATCTGGCCTATACTGGCAACAACAAAGGACGAATATATGATTTAACTTCTTTCCAATCGTAATTTTGCTATAATAAATAAGTACTTATACGAAGGGGAGTTTAAAGATAAAATGAAGTCGTTTAATATCGATCATGTTATAGCTAGTATTTTGCAATGGATATTAAATATAGCTTTAATTATATTATCCATTGTGTTATCGATTTTCTTAGTGAATGAGACGATCACGTTTGTGCAGTATATTTTTTCGTCAAAAGAGTATACGTCTTATAAATTGGTTGAAAGTATCATCGTCTATTTCTTATACTTCGAGTTCATTGCATTAATTATTAAGTATTTTAAATCGAATTATCATTTCCCGTTACGTTATTTTATTTATATCGGAATTACGGCTTTAATTCGGTTGATTATTGTGTCTCATGAGGAACCGATGGAGACGTTATTATACGCGGGAGCAATTCTTGTTTTAGTTATTGCTTTATACATATCGAATATGAGAGATTTGAGAAAAGAGTAGTAGTGCAGACGTAAGTTTGCACTACTTTTTTATGTGGAATTTTCCACCCTATGATTTTGGGGGCTGTAATCAAATGAATAGTGTCAGGACATTCTAATTTATAAGTTACTTTGTTGTCTTCAATATCTTTCTTTATCTTTTGACATGTAGTATTCGAATATTGTATCTCTTGGTTTTCATTAAGTTTCTCATTTGTTTTTGTGTAGTCGACATCATAATAGACGGAGGTAGATTCCTTTTCTTTTTTTACAGTTAAATCAATAATAATAGGCTCGTTCTTGTTATTAAATTTAGTAATTCTAACTGAATCGTCTTTATTTGAATTATAGTTTTTTACGAAAGTATCTAATTTCTCTATGTTATAAACTTCATCGTTTTTCTCAATAATATCACCACGTTTTTTGGAAGCCTCAAAAGTATATGTCTCGTTTATATCGTTTTTTTGCTCATTATTAGTACAACCAATAAGAGTAAATAAGGCTAATGAGATTACAGATAACGCATATTTTCTATATTGTATACTCATAGATTCAGCTCCTTTTCTTAATTTTTAACGATGATATATTTATAATTTTATTTTATCTTACTGAGCTTTTTGGAAAGCAAAAAGACTGTTCTTTTTTCGTTAAGTTACTGTAAATACCTACATTCTTTATTAATTAGTTATAAATTTCGGCATAATATTTTTACATTAGTTTTTACATCTTGACCTTCAAGTTGCTTGAAAGTTTACAATGAAATTAGGGCGTTTGAAATCGAAAAAAATTGAGAAATTAAGTGAAGAGTTTTTTTACTTGGAGGTTATAGGAATGAATCAGGAATTGAAGTTACGTCCATTAGAACGAGAAGATTTAAAGTTTGTACACGAACTGAATAATAATGCGCACATTATGTCGTATTGGTTTGAAGAGCCATATGAGGCATTTGTGGAGCTGCAAGACTTATACGATAAACATATACATGATCAAAGCGAACGCCGATTTATCGTTGAGAAAGACAATGAAATGGTTGGATTAGTTGAGTTAGTAGAAATTGATTATATTCATCGTAGAACAGAATTCCAAATTATTATTGATCCGAATTATCAAGGATATGGTTATGCAGTGGATGCGACGCGTTTAGCAATGGATTACGCTTTTTCTGTACTAAATATGCATAAGATATATTTAGTTGTGGATAAGGAAAATGAAAAGGCAGTACATGTTTATAAAAAAGTTGGGTTTATGGTAGAAGGTGAGCTTATCGATGAGTTTTTCGTTGATGGTAACTATCATAATGCGATAAGAATGTGTATGTTTCAGAAGCAATATTTTGAAAACAAGTAGTTGAAAGATTCAGAAGTAATGTTGACGCTTCGTAAAACCGTATGCTAAAATCCCTTTTAAGTATTAAGGAAGGTGCAGAATATGCTTTATATAAAATTTGTAAAACTCATTAGAAAACTTTGCTCCGCACAAATGTATACGGTGAAGCGTTGTACGGAGCTTAATCAAGGGGTTTAAATCCCCTATATTCATCGGCTGAATAACTTTTCGAAAAAAGTATAGTATATCTATGCTTATTTCGTTATGGTTTTTCAGCTGGTGTATAAAATAGATTAAGGGGCCATAGACAATGCTTTGTCTATGGCCCTTTGTGTATATTATTCCGATGAGTCTTTACTGTAAATTGGAGTAGTATAGGAAAAACCACGAAGCAGAGGGCTAGTGTCGAATGACGCTATCTCTCTGCTTTTTTTAATTTCAGGAAAAGAGGAATAAAAATGAGTTTACTTAAAGTTGAAAGTTTATCACATAGTTTTATAGATAAAGTATTATACGAAAATGCTTCTTTTGATTTGCATAAAGGGGAGCATATGGGAATTGTTGGACAGAATGGTGCAGGAAAAAGCACATTAATGAAAATATTAGTGGGGGAAATTATTCCTGATAAGGGAGACATAAAGTGGCAACCCAATATTCAAATTGGGCATCTTGATCAATACGCTGAAATTGATGAGGGTTATACCATTTCACAATATTTAAAGAGAGCCTTTTATGATTTGTATGAAATGGAAAAGAGAATGAACAAGTTATATGAAGAAAGTGCGATGACTGGAGATGAGAATCAACTACTAAAAGCAGCTGAAATGCAAGAGCAGCTGGAGGCTCGTGATTTTTATTCAGTAGACAGCGTAATAAATAAGGTGGCAGCTGGTCTAGGTATTGATGTGATTGGGATGGATCGTGTTATTGGTGAATTAAGCGGAGGTCAGCGTGCAAAGGTAATTTTAGCGAAGCTCTTATTAGAAGAGCCTAATATTTTATTACTAGATGAACCGACGAATTTTCTCGATAAGGAGCATGTGGAGTGGCTTGCTAATTATTTAATGAAGTTTGAAGGAGCGTTTATTGTCGTATCACATGATTTTGATTTTTTGGAAAAAGTAACTTCTTGCATATGTGATGTAGAGTTCGGAACGGTTAAGAAGTATTATGGCAAATACTTAGATTTTGTAAGACAAAAGGAGCATTTGCGAAAAGATTATATTCGCCAATATTATGCACAGCAAAAGAAAATTGAAAAAACGGAAGAGTATATTCGTAGAAATATTGCCGGGGTGAATTCAAAAATAGCGCAAGGTCGTCGAAAACAATTGCAGCGTATGGAAAGAATTGCGCCACCAAGTTTTACTCATAAACCGTCTATTCATTTTCAGGAACTTCCCATTTCAGTTCAGACAGTTCTTGAAGTAAATAACCTTGAAGTTGGTTATGACTTCGCTCTCTTACCAAAGTTGGATTTTTCAGTAATGGGTGGGCAAAAAATTGTTATTACAGGTTTCAATGGAGTAGGGAAATCTACTTTATTAAAAACAATCGTTGGAAATATTGCTAGTATTTCTGGAGAGTTTCACTTTTCAGAGCAAATAAAGATTGGATATTATGAGCAAGATTTAAATTGGAGCAATGATTCTTTAACTCCGCTTCAAATTATTTCAGAACAGTTTCCTAAACTGAATATGAAGGAAATACGCCATCATTTAGCTGCATGTGGTTTGAAGGATACGCACGTTTCGCAAGAAATTCGTACGTTAAGTGGTGGTGAACAATCGAAGGTGAAACTGTGTGGATTATTACTATCACCTTGTAACTTCTTAATTTTAGATGAGCCGACAAATCATTTAGATGCAGAAGCGAAGGAAGCTTTACAAAAGGCGCTAATTAAGTTTAAGGGCAGCATTATACTCGTATCTCACGAAGCGAGTTTTTATCTTGATTGGGCAGATAGCATTTTTCATATAGAGACGGGATTAGTTAATGGGGTGTGAAACATATGAGTGAAAACAATTGGAAAACGAAAATTATATTATTTTTGACCGCTCAAACTATTTCGTTGTTCGGTTCCTCTCTCGTGCAATACGCGATTATATGGTATATCACCCTTACAACATCATCAGGAGTGATGTTGACTATTTCAACTGTTTGCGGTTTTCTACCACAAATTGCGATATCTTTGTTTGCAGGTGTTTGGATTGATCGTTATGACCGCAAAAAGATGATTATGTTATCGGACGGGATTATAGCGATTGCGACGTTAGTTTTAGCAATTTTATTTTTAACAGGATATAAAAGTATTTGGTTACTTTTTATTGTGTTACTCATTCGTTCAGCTGGAACAGGAGTACAAACGCCAGCTGTGAATGCATTAATTCCGCAAATCGTTCCGAAAGAGTATCTGATGAAAGTAAATGGAATAAATAGCAGTATTACATCTTTAATTATGTTTCTTTCTCCAGCAGCAAGTGCGGCGATTCTTTCTATTGCCAGCATTGAAACAACATTTTTTATTGATGTTATTACAGCTATGTTTGGAATTAGTATTATGTTTGTCATTCAGGTGAAAGGACATGTGAATGTAGAGAGTAAGCAAAAATCTAATCTACAAGGAATTAAAGAAGGGTTCTCTTATTTAAAAGAAAATGTATTTATTAAAAGGCTAATCGTTTTATTGATTATCGTCATGATTTTAATAAGTCCAGCTGCTTTTTTAACACCTTTAATGGTAACTCGTTCTTTCGGGGCTGAAATGTAGAGACTTACTGCTAGTGAGATGACCTTTAGTGCGGGTGCGGCAGCTGGTGGCATATTGATTGCGGCATGGGGTGGTTTTCGTAATCGTATGCATACAACAGCGCTAGCTTGTGCATTATATGGACTGCTTATGATTGGACTAGGGATCGCTCCGGTATTTATTATGTATTTAGTATTTAACTTTTTAATTGGTATAACAATGCCGTGCTTCAATACACCAGTTACTGTGTTATTGCAGGAGAAAGTAGAACCATCAATGCACGGACGGATGTTTAGCCTTGTACAAATTGCGAATTCATGTGCGCTTCCTTTAGGAATGATAATATTTGGTCCATTGTCGGATATGTTTAGTGTAGAGATTTTGTTAATTTATGCTGGGATATTTGTGCTATTTTGCGCAATGTATGTTGTATTAAGCAAGAGGTTTGAAGCGTAAAGATTTATTCCGTTATTTGCGAGTCGGGCTGCCCGTAAACGCCCAATTGGTGAGAGCTGATTAAAGTTTCACTTTATAATTTAGAAGGTTTGCAAAGTGATTTAAGATGCTTTGCAAACCTTTTTGTTATTAGTCTAATCAATAAGTATTTATTGTTAAACGATAAATACTTATTGACTGTTAATGTCATTTTAGATAATATGATGTTAACGATCCAAGGAGAATTACACGAGTAGAGGAGAATTTGAAATGAAAAATAAATACGTAGTAGCTATTTCTTTCATGATTTTAGCAATTATTTCTTTAACTATACATGCTTCAAACAGTAAAGTAGGAGCGGATGGATTCCTTGAAGAACCTTTCTTTTTCCTAGTACCGATAAGTTATGTATTGTTCCTTAGTGGTATTGGTGTATTATTATTTGGATTTATTACTTCAAAGCTGAAAAAGGGCAATAGATAGGGACAAAACACTCACTATGAAATAGAAACATACCATATGGAAGAAAAAGAATAAGTGAGATGAATCATGATGAACCATCATTTTTATAATGGAAGACAAGTAGGAGCAGCTATTACTTTGGCTGGGGCACAGGGAACTATTCATGCTGTGAATCAAGCTATTCAAATGCAACAACAAGCATATTTTGCACAAATGATGCAAAGTCAGTATATGCCGTATTCACAGCTTCCGATGCAAATTGTACATTACGATGTACATCCAGCTGGTTTATTTTCCATTCCATATGGCGGGACATACTTCTTATGAAAGAAAGCGACTGGTTAGAGTCGCTTTTTTTATGTTCCGCCTAGCTTTATTCCAAGGAATGCAAAGGCGATACCAATTATGTAAGTAGCGCTTAAGTATAAAAGGAATGTGCTAAAGTTTTTACGATTGAGGAGTTGAACAGATTCTAGTTTAAACGTCGAAAATGTTGTGAATGCCCCCATAAATCCAGTACCTAATAGTAGTTGCCAGCCTGTAGTGACCCCGTTTCCAATTATATATCCAAGTAAAAACGCCCCTGTTATGTTAATAAGGAATGTAGCAAGTGGGAATTGTGTTTTATTTCTTTTCTTAAACCAATTGCTAATTGCAAATCGTGTAATCGCACCGAAAAATCCTCCTGTTGCGACTAATAAAGCCTCTATCATGAGTAATCACCTTCCGTAAGAGATTTCTTAATTAAGAAATCTCCAAGTGTATAGCCAAGACTAGACATAATGAGGCCACCAAGTATGCTACATGATACATATAAGAAGGCTATACTCCACTCAGAATGATTGATCAATTGCACAGTTTCTACACTAAATGTTGAAAAAGTTGTAAAGGAACCGATGAATCCAGTCCCGATGCCTGTGATAATCTCTGAAGGTAAGATGTTTAGCCGAGCGATATAAGTAGTTAGCCACGCTAAGAAGAAGCAACCGGTTAAGTTAATGAGTAATGTTGCTAATGGAAATGAATGATGCCAAAATGTGGTGATATTAAGACCTAAATAATAACGAGAAAGAGCTCCTAATATACCGGCAATGCCGACGATAATATAAATCAATTTTCTCACCTCTTTAAATAGCTTGCTCAAAAAAATAGACTCCTACCAGTATATATACTGGTAGGAGTCATTAGCTAAGCAGCGTTTATGGCGAACTCCATCGCCTATGATTATTACATATAGTGTACTAAAAATACCGTTTAATTTCCAGTGAGGAGGTAGGTGTAACTTTTCTTTTTTTTGATGTCTGAAGGTTTTTTAAGTAATTAAAATGGGATTGATTACTTATCAACTAAATATAATGATATACAGTTTTAATTATGATAAAATGTTTCTTATGTGTGTCGTTTTGTTTTATTTGACTGAAAATAAAGAAAAATAAATTAGCGTGAAAAGGAGTCATTTATTTGAAGAAATTTTTAAAAATCGTATTTACATGTGTTTTAGTGGTAGCGGGCATTGTAGGGGGATTTCTAGCGTATATGACACTTACTAAAGAACAGCCTGTTGATGTTATAGCCTTGAAGGTGGAGAATAATAAGGAGCGCGTATTAGCGACTGGACATGAATTTAAAGTTACAACATTTAATATTGGATATGCTGGATTAGATAAGGATCAAGATTTCTTTATGGATGGCGGAAAGGGATCTGGTTCAAGTAGTAAAGAGCAAACGGAAACTAATTTAAAGAATATGCTTTCGTTTTTACAAAATGAGAATAGTGATTTTGCACTATTACAAGAAGTTGATATAAAGTCACTTCGTTCATTTGATGTAAATGGACATGAATTTTTGAAAAAAGGATTACCTGATTATGTTTCGTCATTTGGCAAGAACTACGATACGAAATGGGTTCCAGTGCCAATAACAAATCCAATGGGATATGCGGAGGCTGGATTAAGTACGTTTTCTAAATACACTGTTCAAGAAGCGAAGAGGTTCCAGCTTCCTGGAATGGAGCCTTGGCCAAAGCGTTTGTTTGATTTAGATCGAGCAATTGTGGAATATAAAATTCCTGTTAATAATGGGAAACATGTTAGACTCGTAAATTTACATTTGTCTGCTTATGATGAAGGCGGGAAAATTAGAAAACAGCAAGTAGAGTATTTAAAAGAATATATGAACAAACATTATGAAAAAGGTGATTACGTAATAATGGGTGGAGATTGGAATCAATTAGTTTCGAACGCTCAATTAAGTGATCCGAAGTTCGTGAAAGAGCGTCCTGAGTGGTTAGTAGAGTTACCGAAGGACTTTACGGACGGTGGCTTTAAGTGGGCTGTAGATCCGTCTGTTATGACTGTGAGAGATGATGTGAAGAAATATGTAGAAGGTGAAAATTTCGTTACTATTATTGATGGCTTTATCGTTTCACCGAATGTAGAGATTGTAAATGTACAAGGGAAAGATTTAAAGTTTGAAAATAGCGATCATAACCCAGTGAGTGCGGTATTTAAACTGAAGTAATTGATATGTATAAGTAGAAGGTGGGGCTTCATATGGAGTGGTTAAAGAGGACTTGTTTTTCTAACCTTGAGAAAGAATCACAGAAAAATCATTTATTACTGTTTATAACGATTTGTAGTTTCTTCCTTGGGATAATCGCAATTGGGTATTATGGATATATTTTTACAGAGAGAGCAATAGCGTTTTGGATTTGTGGTATTTCTGTCGTTGCATTTGGAACGATTTTTACTTTTATAAAAAGTATGGAATCAGTGTATAAATATATCATGACATTTATGTTGCTTACAATGTCTTACATTATGGTACAAGCTTTTAATGAAAGCCCGGCTGTATTTCAAATGGTCTATTTCACATTAGCTGTTTCACTTATTTACTTAAGTGAGCGCCTTATTTTAATTCTTGGCGGGGTAGCTGTTGTGATTACATTTATCCTTTGTAGCTATTGGCCGGAGCAATTCTTTGCTTATACAGCCTCGTCTGAAGCTGCTAATTTTGCAAGTTTGTTAGCGATTGTAACAATCGCTATGTGGGGCGTCACGAAAATCGGTTCTAATCTGCTCCTTCGTTTAAGTGATGAGAAGCAAGAAGTAATGAGAAAAGCACAAGAGCTAGAAGAGACGCAAAGGCTTATTGAAGAAACAGTTGTGAAACTAGATAGTAATTTCAATCATTTAAGACAAAATATGAACAAGTCGATGGAATCGATGAGTGAGATTAATTTTGCCTTTGAAGAGGTGGCAGTTGGTACGCAATCACAATCAGAGATGATGTATCGCTCGGTAGAAGTATTGAATGATATGGAGGGAAATATTGAACAAATCATCTCTCAAGTAAGAACTGCATCGGCTCGTGTGGATGAAAGTTTAGAAATTTCAAAGGGTAGTGTACATACTTTAAGAAATTTTGAAACTAACATGAGAAGTTTAAATGATGTTGTTTCACAGTCTGGAATTATATTTAGAGATTTAATGATGCAATTGAAACAAATTAATGAAATTGTAGATGTAATAACGAATATTTCAAGTCAGACGAGTTTGCTAGCTTTAAATGCAAATATTGAAGCTGCGAGGGCAGGCGAGCATGGAAAAGGTTTTGCTATTGTAGCGAGTGAAGTGTTAAAGCTTGCTGAAGAATCAAATCGTTCTGCGGGAAGAATTCAAGGGATTTTGAAGGAGTTTAGTAATCAAGCAAGTAAGGTAGAAGTGCAGGTAGAGAAGTCAGAAAGAGTACAAGAAGAATGTAACGAGATGTTAGCAAGTGTTTTAACAAATGTAACTGATTTAGGGAAGTTTATTGATGCAATTAATGAAGTAATGCGAGAGGTTGTTGTTCATCAAGAAAGTTTCCAAGTTAAAACGACGAATATCGTAAAGGATGTTACGCATGCTTCTAACGTAATTCAGCAAACTTCTACAGCTACAGAAGAAGTGCTAGCGAGTGTGGAAGAAGAAAAATATCGAAATGATACGTCAGTGAAGACGTTGCAAACTGTTAGCGAGCAAGTGAAGTTGTTAGAAGATATTTTAGAAAAGTAATATTACTTGGAAAGAGCACGAATGATGTGCTCTTTTTTCATTGAAACGAATACTTGATAGGAATTTAATTGCTTTTCTGCGCGTTTTCTGCCAAGCTTAAGGAGATAAAGTGAGACTAGTACATACTGATTATTAGCCCTCACCAATCAAGCTATCCGCAAATAGCGGAATAAAATACTTCAAAGAAAGAATTATATAGGTGACGCATATGATCGAAGTTAAGACTTCTGAACTTAGTGATGGAGAATTTAATAGAGGTGTATTTGCAACTCGTGATATTAAAAAGGGTGAGTTGATACACGCCGCACCAGTTATCTCTTATCCGAATGAACAGCATGAACATATTGAGAAGACGTTACTTGCTGACTACGCATTTGAGTATGGGATCAATCATACGGCAATCCTTTTAGGATATGGTATGTTATTTAATCATTCATATACACCGAATGCAACGTATGACATCGTTTTTGAGAATCATACATTTAACTTCTATGCTTATAAAGATATAAAAGCAGGAGAAGAAATTTTAATCAATTATAATGGTGAAGTTGATAACGATGAGCTGTTATGGTTTGATAAAGAAAAAGAAGAGAACGAAAAGTAATATAAAGAGTATAGAAAGAGCACATTCTGTCGGATGTGCTCTTTTTTCATTGATGTAAATAAAGTAAAAAGTACAAAAAAATACCACTTTATTTTTGTATGGTATAGTAAGATACTGAGGGATAGTGTTTTGAAAAAGTCACATATTTTACAAATTGTTGTCTTTCTGATGACATGTCAAGTTTAGTAGTCCATTTGGGTTGCTTTATTATGCAATATATATTTTAATATGAGTGGCACCTCTTATAAATTAAGAGGTTTATAGGTGTCTCGAATTGATTTTGGGTACACTGTATCCACCACTTTAGGTTCTTTCATGTACGTGGGGATATTATGGGCCCGTATAACGGGATAAAATGAATATAGAAATAGAGGAATCGTAAAATGAATATGCAAGAGGTTTATAAATATTTAAGTACGGTATTGCCTGAAGGACATGTTAAACAAGATGAAATGTTAAAGAATCATACGCATATTAAAGTTGGCGGAAAAGCAGATGTTTTTGTTGCGCCTACAAATTATGATGAAATTCAAGAAGTTATCAAATATGCGAACGAATATAATATTCCAGTTACGTTTTTAGGAAATGGATCGAATGTCATTATTAAAGATGGTGGAATTCGCGGGATTACAGTAAGTTTAATTCATATTACAGGTGTTACTGTAACAGGAACGACGATTGTAGCACAGTGTGGTGCAGCAATTATTGACGTATCACGTATTGCCCTAGACCATAATTTAACGGGTCTTGAGTTTGCTTGTGGTATTCCAGGTTCAGTTGGCGGAGCATTATATATGAATGCAGGTGCATACGGCGGTGAAATTTCGTTTGTATTAACAGAAGCTGTCGTAATGACAGGTGATGGAGAACTACGTACTTTGACGAAAGAAGCATTTGAATTTGGATATCGTAAGAGTGTATTTGCGAACAACCATTACATTATTCTTGAAGCGAGATTTGAACTTGAAGAAGGTGTACATGAAGAAATTAAAGCCAAAATGGATGATTTAACGTTTAAACGTGAGTCAAAACAGCCTCTAGAATATCCTTCATGTGGTAGCGTATTTAAGCGCCCACCAAATAACTTTGCTGGTAAGTTAATTCAAGATTCAGGACTACAAGGTAAGCGAATTGGTGGGGTAGAAGTTTCTTTAAAACACGCAGGGTTTATGGTGAATGTTGATAACGGAACAGCACAAGATTACATCGATTTAATTCACTTCGTACAAAAGACAGTTGAAGAGAAATTTGGCGTGAAGTTAGAGCGAGAAGTAAGGATTATTGGAGAAGATAAGGAATAAAGAAATACGTATGAAGATGTGAATTATTTTAAAATAATATTTGGGTATTGTTGACAATTTGTTTTCGATTCAATATAATGGCTAATAATTTAACAAATAACATACGTTGAAAGAGCCCAGTAGCAGTTTGTCACTGTTAACGAGAGAGCTAGGGGTTGCTGTAACCTAGCACAAACAAACTTGCGAATTACACTCTGGAGTATCTTAGGTAATGCTAAGCGGACTAGCAATCGATATTATTGCTAAGAGTGGTATGAGTAGCTATGCTATTTATGCAAACTGGGTGGTAACACGGTGAATAATCGTCCCTATGTCTATCGTAGACGTAGGGCTTTTTTGTTTTTAAAAAATAAAGGGGATGACAAAAGATGAATATTATTGATGAATTAGAATGGCGCGGCGCCGTTAATCAGCAGACTGACGAAGAAGGTTTACGCAAGCTAGTAGAAGAGAAAAAGATTTCACTATACTGCGGAGTTGATCCGACTGGTGATAGTATGCATATCGGACATTTGATTCCGTTTATGATGATGAAGAGATTCCAATTAGCTGGCCATCATCCTGTTATTTTAATTGGCGGGGCAACAGGAACAATTGGTGATCCGAGTGGACGACAATCAGAGCGTCAGCTTCAAACGTTAGAAGTGGTTCAGCATAATGTAGATGCGTTAACAGCACAAATGAAAAAGCTATTTGATTTTGGCGGAAATAGCGAAGTGAAGATGGTAAATAACTATGATTGGACACATGAAATAAATATTATTGAGTTTTTACGTGATTACGGGAAAAACTTTAGCATCAATAGCATGTTAGCGAAGGATATTGTAGCAAGCCGCTTAGATACAGGTATTTCTTTCACGGAATTCACGTACCAAATTTTGCAAGCGATGGATTTCCATCATTTATACACGAAAGAGGATGTTCAACTTCAAATTGGTGGTAGTGACCAATGGGGAAATATTACGAGTGGTTTAGATTTAATTCGTAAGTTAGAAGGTCATGAGGCGAAAGTATTCGGATTAACGATTCCATTATTATTAAAATCGGATGGTACGAAGTTTGGTAAATCAGCAGGTGGTGCGGTTTGGCTTGATCCTGAAAAAACGACAACGTTTGAATTTTACCAGTTCTGGGTAAATACAGATGATCGTGATGTCGTTAAATACTTGAAATACTTTACGTTCTTAACGAAAGAGCGTATTGATGAATTAGCAGCGAGGGTAGAAGCGGAGCCTCATAAACGTGAAGCACAAAAAGTGTTAGCAGAAGAAATGACGAAATTCGTTCATGGAGAAGAGGCGTTCCTGCAAGCTGAAAAAATCACAGCAGCGTTATTTAGCGGAGATATTAAATCGTTAACAGCTGATGAAATTGAACAAGGCTTTAAAGAAATGCCAACATTTCAGTCTTCAAAAGAGACGAAAAACATCGTAGAGTGGCTAGTCGATTTAGGAATCGAACCATCTAGACGACAAGCACGCGAGGACATTAATAATGGTGCGATTTCTATGAATGGTGAGAAAGTAACAGATGTGGGTACGGATGTTACTGTAGAAAATTCGTTTGATGGAAGATTTATTATTATTCGTAAAGGGAAGAAGAACTACAGCCTTGTGAAGTTAGGATAATGAAGAGGGTGAAAAAATTATATCGGCGATTTTTTGAATATATCGACCGTAACTCGAAATATATCAGCGCAAATCCGAATATATCAGCGATTTTCCCGATATATCGATTTACCGACAAAAAGCGACAATAAGAGCTGTTCCGAACGGGACAGCTTTCATTGTTAAAAGTCAGTATATTTAGATAAATTTAAAGGGTATATAATTTTTTTGCCGAATAAATAAGTTAGAGAAAATTACGGATAAAAATAGCCCGAACCATGCAGGGCATGATTCGGGCTTATATTCAGATTAGTAAGCTAAGCTGAATAGACCTTTAATGTGTGATAAGTAACGAACGTTACTTGCTTCTTTCATTAATGATGCTGGTAAGCCTTTAAGTGGAGTATTGCTTGCTCCAATTGTAGCAACAGCATCTTTACGTCCTAGACTAGCAAGTGTTCCAGAGTTTACAGGTGCGAACTCTTCGAATGCTTTGCCTTCTAGTGCTGCGTATAAGTTGTATCCAATTAACTCACCCATTTGCCAAGCGATTTGTGCAGTTGGTGGGTATGGACGTCCGTCTGGAGCGAAGACAACAGCGCTGTCTCCAGCAACGAATACATCTTTGTGAGAAGTAGATTGTAGGTATGCATCGACTGTTGCACGTCCACGGTTAACTTCAAGACCTGATTCACCGATTAATGGGTTACCTTGTACGCCGCCTGTCCAAACGAATGTGTTAGCAACAAGTTTTTGACCGTCTTTTAAGTCGATTTCGTTGCCAGCAACGTTTGTTACAGGAAGACCAGTTAAGAATGTAACGCCGCGTGCTTCTAGGCTAGTAGTTGCACGTTCGATTAAGTGGTCTGGTAATACTGGAAGGATTTTTGGACCTGCTTCAACAAGAAGAAGTTTAACTTCTTTTGGATTTACGCCGTGGCTTTTTGCAAGTTTAGGCATAATGTCAGCAAGCTCACCAACTAGCTCAACGCCAGTTAATCCGCCACCACCGATTACGATTGTAGCGTCAGCTTCGTTTTTCGTTTTCGCGTATTCACGAATACGGTCTTCAACGTGTTTGTAGATTTTGTTTGCATCAGCAGCAGATTTTAATACCATGCTGTTTTCTTCTAGTCCTGGAATACCGAAGTAAGCAGTTTTACTTCCTAAAGCAACTACAAGTGCATCGTAAGATAAAGTAGTGGCGCCAGCTAGTTTGATTTCTTTGCTATCAACTGAGAATGACTCAACTGTTGCGATTTTAAGATCGATATCTTTACCTTTGAAAAGCTTTGTAAGTGGCATTGCAACTGCTTGCTCAGACACGTTACCAGCTGCAAGGCGGTGTAGTTCAGTGATGATTTGGTGTGTTGGGTATTGGTTAATCACTGTAACTTGTGCTTCTGATTTGCTGTAATATTTACGTACGTTTAAAGCGGCAAGAAGACCGCCATAACCAGCGCCTAAGATGACAATTTGTTTTGACATAGTATGATATCCCCCGTCTTTACTAATTGTTGTTATAAGTTAACTTATTTATTGTTACGTTCTGCACTAATTTGAAGATATGCGTTCACAAAGCGGAACATTTTTTGTGCTTGTGGATCTTTTAGTAATTTTAACAGACCGAATAGGCCAATAACTTCGTTACTTTCGTCAGCACGATCTTTCGCTTCGATTGCAGTAGCAGCCATGCTTTTCACTGTATCTTTTACAGGTTCTACAAGCTCTGTGATTGCACCAACAGTGTCGCTTTTTAATACTTCATCAGTAGCAACAGTTTGAGCGAAGTCATAAGACTTAGTTAAAATGTTAACAAGCTCAGTTAATTTTGGAAGCTGTTCTACTAGTGTTGTTAATGATTCTTGTACCTCAGGTTTTAACAACTGATCAAGTACATCAAGTTGTCCTTGGCTAGCAGAAATTTGTACAGTTTCTTGTTCTGGCTTTGTTTGAGTCATAGTTTCTGGCATCTCCAATTCTCCTTTACGATAGCAATACTCTTATTTTTTGATAAGTAAGATAGTAAACGCTTGCGAAACTTTATACAAAGTTTCACAAAACACAATAAAATGCCTTTAAATTTACGACAGCAAGTAAGCTGCAAACATAAATCTAAAACCATAACGTCTCACTTATCATTTATGAACTGTCCGATACATGGCTTGTCCGCATAATGGAAAAGCTCCGCTACCGGAAAGTGTATATAATATATATCCTATATTATATACTATATGCACCTATGTTAACATAAAAATGATTCCTAATTATTTGATATTGAGTGTATAACGTAGTACTGACAAGGTATGAAAGTGTATAAAATATTTTATTTCAGTTAGAAATGTACATATATATATAGAAAAAAAGGAAAAAACGAGCAAATTTATGTTCGTTTTTTCCTTTTTCCTATTATTCACCTTCTACAATTAGCATCGATGTGTTACCGCTTTTTTCAAGATGGCATTCGCCCCAAGTACAAAGAGAATCAAGAATGGATTCTAAAGACCAACCGTATTCTGTAAGTGAGTATTCTACTTTTGGTGGTACTTGATTGTATACCTTTCTTTGAATGACCCCATCGTCTTCTAATTCACGTAATTGCTGAGTTAACATTTTTTGTGTAATCCCAGGCATTAAACGTTTTAGTTCACTCGTTCTTTTTGTGCCTTTCGTTAGATGACAAAGGATAACAACCTTCCATTTTCCACCGATAACCTCTAAAGTCGCTTCAACGGGAATATTATATTTTTTCATATAAAAATCTCCTTTGATGAATGTAGATTTAAGTTCTCCAACAAAAGAAGCTAAATAATTAAATGTTACTAAAAAGTGCCTATAGCACTTTAAAGTACGTACTTTTTATCATGTTGAATATGTTCCATAATAGCATACGTAAGAGGGAAATGAGTAGTACGGTACTAAAAAGTGCCTATGTTACTTTTAGGTACCTATCGTACTTTTAAGTGCGTTCTTCAAAAAAAGAGTAAAGCCATTCATAATAGCGTATATCAACAGTAAAGTTATTTTTGTAGAAGATAAAAAGGCCTTTTTATCATACTATTATGATTGGATTTCTCGCATTAAGGAGGAGTTCAATTGAATTCATATACAGTATCTTCTTCGGCAGTACAGACGAATCGGAGAAGTATGTTTGCTTTATTAGCACTAGCAATTAGTGCGTTTGGAATTGGTACAACTGAATTTATTAGTGTCGGCTTATTACCATCTATCTCAGAGGATTTACATGTTTCTGTTACAACAGCGGGGTTAACTGTTTCTTTATATGCATTAGGAGTAGCGTTTGGTGCTCCAGTATTAACGTCATTAACAGCTAGTATGTCGCGAAAGACGTTATTAATGTGGATTATGATTATTTTCATTATTGGTAATGGCATTGCGGCAGTAGCAACAAGTTTTACTGTGTTACTTATTGCGAGGGTTGTATCTGCATTTGCACATGGTGTTTTTATGTCAATTGGATCTACAATTGCGGCTGCTCTTGTACCTGAGAATAAACGTGCAAGTGCCATTGCGATTATGTTTACTGGATTAACAGTTGCGACTATTACAGGTGTGCCAATTGGAACGTTTATCGGTCAACAATTTGGCTGGAGGGCCTCGTTTATTGTTATTGTGGCCATTGGAATCGTTGCTTTAATCGCCAATAGTATGCTAATTCCTTCTAATTTAAAAAAAGGTACGTCCGTATCATTTCGCGATCAATTTAAGCTGATTACGAATGGAAGACTGTTACTTGTATTTATTATTACTGCATTAGGATATGGGGGAACGTTCGTAACATTTACGTATTTATCTCCGTTATTACAAGAAGTAACAGGATTTAAAGCAAGTACCGTTACAATTATTTTGTTAGTGTATGGAATTGCAATTGCGATTGGGAATATGGTCGGTGGAAAATTATCAAATCATAATCCGATTCGAGCGTTATTTTACATGTTCTTTATTCAAGCGATTGTATTATTTGTTTTAACATTTACAGCACCATTTAAAGTTGCTGGATTCATTACAATTATTTTTATGGGACTATTTGCGTTTATGAATGTCCCAGGGCTACAAGTGTATGTCGTTATCTTGGCTGAGAGGTTTGTACCTAGCGCTGTTGATGTAGCATCGGCGATTAACATCGCAGCATTTAACGCAGGAATTGCTCTTGGTGCTTACTTGGGCGGTATTGTAACGAACTCGTTAGGATTAATTCATACGGCTTGGGTAGGCGGAATTATGGTAGTAGGTGCTGTGATTTTAACAGCGTGGAGCATGACATTAGAAAAAAGAGATCAAGTAAAATAAAAGGAGAGAAAATAAAATGAAAAACTTACAAAGTAAAACAGTATTAAATAATGGTGTAGAAATGCCTTGGTTCGGTTTAGGTGTATTTAAAGTAGAAGAAGGACCAGAACTTGTAGAAGCTGTAAAATCAGCGATTAAAGCAGGATACCGTAGCATCGATACAGCTGCAATTTACGGAAATGAAAAAGCTGTAGGTGAAGGAATCCGTGCAGGTATTGAAGCGACTGGTATTTCAAGAGAAGAATTATTTATCACTTCAAAAGTATGGAACGCAGATCAAGGATACGAAGAAACAATTGCTGCATACGAAGAGAGCTTAAAGAAATTAGAACTAGAGTATTTAGACCTATATCTTGTTCACTGGCCTGTAGAAGGAAAATATAAAGATACGTGGAGAGCGCTAGAAACACTTTATAAAGAAAATCTCGTACGTGCAATTGGCGTAAGTAACTTCCAAATTCACCACTTACAAGATGTAATGAAAGATGCAGAAATTAAGCCAATGATTAACCAAGTAGAATACCACCCTCGTTTAACACAAAAAGAATTACAAGCTTTCTGTAAAGAACAAGGTATTCAAATGGAAGCATGGTCACCACTTATGCAAGGTCAATCATTAGATAACGAAACATTACAAGAGATTGCTGAGAAATATGGCAAAACAACAGCGCAAGTTATTTTACGTTGGGATCTTCAAAATGGAGTGATTACAATTCCAAAATCAACGAAAGAACACCGCATTATTGCAAATGCTGATGTATTTAACTTTGAATTAACGAAAGAAGATATGGAAAAAATCGATGCGTTAAATCAAAATCACCGCGTTGGTCCAGATCCTGATAACTTCGATTTCTAAGATTAAGGTAAGAAAAAAGAGTGCGTAAAAGCACTCTTTTTTTTGTATAAAAATATTTTCTAATTAAATACTACTTAGTATTAAGTTTGTTATTAAGGGGCTGTGAACATGAATATAAAGCAATCGTTCAAACTTTTAGCTATGTTTTTAAGTGTTTTATTTGTGTTATTCCCACTTCAAAAAGCATTCGCAGAAGTGATGGACCATACAAAGTATCAAATGGATTGGAGTTATAGTAAGTCCAAGAAGAAACCAATTCGAACAGAGCTTATTAAAACGGCAGATGGCAAAATTGCTTTTTGCTTAAATGTAGATTTAAAATCTCCAAGCGGTCAAGATTTACCGGAAATGGGGAAAGTGGATATTAACGTATATCGCGTATTATTGAATGGATATCCACAAAAGAGCCCGCAAGAATTAGGTGTTTCTGATTGGAGAGAAGCTCATTATGCAACGCAGCTTGCAGTATGGAATGCGTTAAAACAAATCGATATTAATGATTTAGATTTCCGTAATAAAAATGTAGAAAAGGTGACGAAAGATATCGTTGCAAAAGCTAGCGCTAGTGAAGAGTTACAAGAAATTACGATGAGTGTCGTACCAACAGAAGAACAAGAAGCGGTATTGAAAAATGATTTCTTTGAAACAGGCTTATATACAGTAGAAACAAATGCAAAAAGCGGAACGTATAAAGTGCAACCAACAGGTGCACCAGCGGGCGTGAAATTTGCAAATGAAAAGGGCGAAACAAAAACAGAATTTAATGTAGGAGAGAAGTTCCGCATTTTAATTCCGAAACAAACACCAGCTGGTGGATTTAGCTTTAAAGTAATCGGGAAATTAACGAAGCTACAAGGGATTGCACATAAAGGTACACCCACAATTCAAAATGCAGTTGTATTACTTGAGCGTAGTGAAGAAGAAACAAGTCCGGAGTTATCAGTGAGTTGGAAAAAAGGAAATGGTCATGATAATAATAAACCACATACTCCAAATGAACCGCATAAACCGAATCAATATAAAAGGTAAGGATGAAAGCATTGGTGTTAACCAATGCTTTTTATATATGAAATTTAAAATTATATCAAGATAATTATTAATTAGATAAAACACTGTTTTTATGTTGAGAAAATTATTTGGAAATAACAAAATATAATAAAATCCAAACGTTACAATAAATAGATTAAATTCACAAAATTGTAACATTATTCTAATTGAAAAGTCTATCAAACAAAGTGTAAAGCGTGTACAATTCAGTTGGAAAAACTACCTATAGGTGGTCATATATGAAGAAAATGTAAGGTTTTATTTTTAGATGTATAGATGACGAGACTAAAATATATCTTTTACTATGTTTCTTTTATGTAAGAAGAGAACTCATCACAAGTAGAGTGAAGTGAGGAGGGCATAATACATGAAAAATTTTACAATGTAAGAAAGCGAATACATTTAGAGAAATGCGGAAGTAATTGATATAGGTGCGAGAGGCGTTAGTCTATTCGTTAAATGTTTTTATAAAAATAATAGGATTTCTTATTAAATGAATATATAGGATGGTTTGTCTAAAAAAAGGACAGGGGACACAGATTATGTCAAAGCAGAAAAAGAGTAGGGTATTAGTAGCTGGTATTTGTATATCTACATTATTATCACCAGTAGCTTTCGAAGCATCGAAAGGATATGCGGCGCCTTTGGAAGAGAATAAGGGCGGGCAGTTGGAAGAGAGTAAAGAGAATCGTTTGGAGCAGAGAACGTTTCATTTGCCTGGGAAAGGTAGTATTGAAGAAGAGCAAAAACGCTTAAAAGTACGTTATGTACTTTCAGCGAATGAACCAACTGGAATTTATGCTGGTCCAAATGAAGAAATTAAAATTGAAATAAAAGGAACGCAATCTATTAAAGCGTTCATAGGAACGAAGTCATATGATGAAAAAGGGTTTGAAGAATTTGAGTTAAAACCTGGTGAAAATAATATTTCATCTTCAATAGGTGGAATACTATATTTTTATAACATGAATAATGATGGCGAAGTAACAGCTTCAGTTATTCATGGAGGAAGTCATTTTCCATTATTTATCTTAGGGAAGCACACAAAAAAAGATTGGGATGCAATGTTAAAGAAGTATAAAAATCCTTATGCAGTTGAATTGAAGGGTGAGAGAAGTTTAATTACTGCAAGTCCTGAAGCAGTGGAAAACTATATGGGAGAGACGGATCCAGTAGAATTAATGAGGCTACATGATAAGATTATTCGCTTTGAAAATTCTGTAGCAGGATTATCTGAAGATGGTATAGGGGTGTCAAAAGCTCCAAACCACTATATCCAATTTGTTGAAAAGAGAAAACCAGATAAAGATGATTGGATGTTTGCTACTCATTATCATACAGGGTATGTTCCAGAGACTATGGATAGGGTTTTAAATATAAAGAGATTACAAGGAGATGGCTGGGGACCGTGGCATGAAGTAGGGCATTTACATCAGCAAGCTCCTTGGTTTTGGTCAGGTGTAGGAGAAGTAACAGTAAATATATATTCATTATCGGTTCAAAGAATGTTAGGCAATAAATCAAGTCTAGAAGAAGATGGTCATTATAAAAAAGCTTTTGCTTACTTAGATAATCCTGATGCTCAAAAAAATATGGAAGAATTCGAGAAACTAGTAATGTTTTGGCAACTTGATTTAGCTTATGGAGAGCATTTTTACCCTAATTTACATCAAATGTATCGCTTATTACCAGAATCTGAAATGCCTGCTTCAGATGAAGATAAAAAGCAAATGTTTATTTATATGGCATCGAAAGCGGCTAAACAAAACTTAGTACCGTTTTTTGAGAAATGGGGATTAGGTCCAAATGATGAGGTTAGAGGGAAAATCGAAAATTTAAATTTACCTAAATTAGAAAAAGAAATATGGAAAGCAACAGATAGTAATATTATTCGTGAAAAACAAGTGAAACCATACGGCGGGCTTCCTTATGGTGAAGCGTCTAATGTGGTACAAGATCTCATCGTTGGTGCGAATTTTAATGAAAATCTAGCAAATAGTCTTGTTCAAAATTTAGGTGAAAATGTAAAAGTAACAGGTAGAATTATGTGGCTGGATTTAGAGGTTGGAAAAAGAGCGGTATTAGTAGAAATTGAGGATGAGAAAGAACAGAGGAATTTCATTTCTGTTCCAGTTAACAGTCTTTATGGAGATACTATGGTATTTAAAGGTTACGGTGATGAGGTAAATTCTGTTATAACGCTCCTTCATGATGAAAAGAAAATCAACGTTTCTTTCGTTGGTAATGAGTTCCATGAGCGCTTTAAAAATGAAAAGTATGTAGGGATTACCTTATATGATAAGGACGGAAATGAAAAGAAAAATATTTCTATAGAAGGTCAAGAAAATTCTAAAAAAGTTGCTTTGCAACTTGAAGGTGTTGAACTTCAATATGGCGATATTATGAAAGTATATCATGCAGAACCAAGTCGTTTCGATTGGTATCAAAGTAATAAACTTGTAGAGCAAGGTGGAGCTAAGAATAAAAAAGAAAAGTTCTTTAAGATTACTCCACAAGGATATGAACTAATAGACGGTATACAGGAAGTAGAAGCAGTACCGCAAAAAGTAGTAATCGGGGCAGACGCTGAAAAATTAGAGGCGAACAACTTTGTTCAAGTAAAAGGTGGAGAAGTAATTGGTTTTGTAGAAAAACCGAATACAATGAAAATCGGTGAACAAAAAGTAAAAGTGGAAACGAAAGATCGTTTTGGAAATAAGAAAGTGACGGAAGTTCCATTAGAAGTGACATATGGAGATAGTTTACTTGTATATGGGTTAAGCTATGATGGTGACGATATGAAATCAATTATAACGTTACATCAGGATACGAAAAAAATGAGTGCGACAGATACGGATAATTTGATTCATGATTACTTTGGAGATGAGAAGTATTTTGAATTCACCTTGTACAATAAAGAGGGAAAAGAGAAGAAAAATATAGAGGTAAAAGGCTTGGAGAATACAGAAGCTTTTGCCAAGGAAGTAAATGGGTTAGTATTTGAATATGGAGATGTGGTGAAAGTATACCATGCAGAGTCTTCACGTTTACATTGGTATCAAAAAGGTTTATATGTGGGAGAAGGAAAAAATAAAGAAATAAA
The DNA here is from genome assembly GCF_001595725.1 of Bacillus thuringiensis. GTDB lineage: Bacteria > Bacillota > Bacilli > Bacillales > Bacillaceae_G > Bacillus_A > Bacillus_A thuringiensis_K. The sequence continues at coordinate 4,831,555 of NZ_CP014282.1, read as the reverse complement.
AGAATTATTCTTTGAAATTACTGAAAATGGATTTGAAAGATTAGAAGCTCTGCAAGAAGTAACGGCAGTACCACAAAAATTAGTAATTGGAACAGACGTTGAAAAATTAGAAGCAAAAGATTTTGTGCAAGTGAAAGACGGAGAAGTAGTTGGATTTGTAGAAAAACCAAATACGACAAAGATTGGTGAACAAAAAGTAAAAGTAGAAACGAAAGATCGTTTCGGAAATAAGAAAGTGACGGAAGTTCCAGTAGAAGTAACTTATGGAGATAGCCTATTTGTATATGGATTAAGTTATGGTAGTGACGATATGAAATCGATTATAACGTTACATCATGATACGAAAAAAATGAGTGCGACAGATACGGATAATTTGATTCATGATTACTTTAAAGATGAGAAGTATTTTGAATTTACTCTGTACAATAAAGAAGGAAGAGTGAAGAAAAATATAGCGATAAAAGGTATGGAAAATACGAAAGCTTTTGCCAAGGAAGTAAATGGATTAACATTTGAGTATGGAGATATGTTGAAAGTATATCATGCAGAATCTTCACGCCTACACTGGTACAAAAAAGGTGTATATGCGGGAGAAGGAAAGAATAAAGAGATAAAGGAACTAGTCTTCAAAATTACTGAAAACGGCTTTGAAAGAATGGAAGCTGGGCAAGAAGTAACAGCAGTACCACAAAAAGTAGTAATTGGAACAGACGCTGAAAAATTAGATGCAAAAAACTTTGTTCAAGTGAAAGATGGAGAAGTACTCGGATTTGTAGAAAAACCGAATACAACAAAAATTGGTGAACAAAAAGTAAAAGTAGAAACAAAAGATCGCTTTGGTAATAAGAAAGTGACGGAAGCTTCATTAGAAGTGATGTATGGAGATAGTATAGTATACCAAGGTGTGGCTGATGTAACGCGTTCAATCGTTACCTTAAATCATGATGCGAAGAAATTACATGCAACATTTACTGATGGTGAAATACATTATCGTTTTGTAAATGAACAGTATATAGGACTTACGGTATATGATCAAAATGGAACCGAGAAAAAGCATGTAACGGCAGAAGGACAAGAGACTTCAAAGAATTTTGCTGAGCAAGTAAATGGTATGATGTTCGAGTATGGTGATGTAGTAAAAGTGTATCATGCAGAATCTGATCGTTTAAGTTGGTATAAAACTGGTGAGTTAATTGGAAAAGGGGATGCGAAAAAATTTAAAGAGATTTCCTTCAAGATTACTCAAAATGGCTTAGAGCAAGTACAATAATAAGAAAAAGCTCGTAAAACATAATGTTTTACGAGCTTTTTTATTATTCAGCTTCAGAAACTACTGTGAAGCGTTCGTTTACATGTTTTGGATTTTCGATTTCATCAAGTGCTGCTACTGCGAAATCTTCGTAACTTACGTAGCTATCACCTTTTGCGTTAACAAGAAGGTTGTCTTTACCAGCTTTGTAAGAACCAGTGCGTTTTCCTAATGCGAATAGTGCAGAAGGGCTGATGAATGTCCAAGTGATATCATTTGTTTGTTGTAAGATTTCTAAGTTTTTGCCTTGGTTTTGAGCTGTTGCAAGGTATTCGCCTGGGAAACCTGGTGTCTCAAATACACGTGTTGTTTTCTTTTCGTCTACAAATAAGCTTCCAGCGCCGCCAACTACAAGTAATTTTGTGTTAGGTGCACCTTTCATCGCTTCAATTAGTACGTTTCCTGCATCTACGTGAAGGTGTTCTTGTCCTGCTGGAGCACCGAATGCATTTACAACTACATCGAATGCTTGTAGGTCGTTAGATGTAAGAGAAAATACGTCTTTTTCTAACACTTTTACGTTTTCTTCTGTAATTTTTGCAGCGTTTCTTACGATTGCAGTTACTTCATGTCCGCGATCTAATGCTTCTTTTAAAATACGACTTCCTGCTTTACCAGTTGCTCCGATAATTCCGATTTTCATAATAAATCCCTCCAAAGTGTTTTGTTAAAGTGTATATCTGAAAGTGAATGAATGTATTGTAATTAGGTTTGTTACAACCTGTTGTAATCATTATAGTTACAGGTTGGTGTTTTTGTCAATGGGGTTGTTTGTGAATTTATTTTTTGTTTTAGTATGCACAGTTAGAGGGAGGGCAGTCATAAAGATATTGTTACTGCGAGCCTGGCTAATATTTGGAAATTGCAAATTGTCGAAAAATGTTGATTTTTGAATGTTTTTTAAATATAATTCGTTTTATGGAGAAAAGGAGGGGTTAATTGTATGAATATTTTAGAGCAATTTGTTTCATCAACGAATACAATTCTTTGGTCATATATTCTTATTGCGATGTTAATTGGTTTAGGTCTTTATTTTTCTATTAAATTGAAATTCGTACAAATTACTCATTTAGGGGAAATGGTTCGACTAATGAGTGATGGATTAACTGGAAAGACGCGTAAAAAAGGTAGTGTATCTTCTTTCCAAGCGTTTTGTATGAGTTCAGCAGCTCGTATTGGTATCGGTAACTTAGCTGGTGTAGCGTTAGCTATATCTATGGGAGGACCTGGCGCGGTATTTTGGATGTGGGTTATTGCGATTATCGGGGCTTCTTCAAGTTTTGTAGAAAGTACGCTGGCCCAAATTTATAAAATAAAAGATGGCAGTGGCTTCCGTGGTGGTCCTGCTTATTATATGGAAAAAGGTTTAAATAAACGTTGGATGGGAATTTGGTTCTCTATCCTTATTACAATTAGTTACGGTTTAATTTTTAACTCAGTACAAGCGAATACAGTAACATTAGCATTTGAAAATGCATTTGGTTTAGAGCGTTATATTGTTGGTATTGTATTAGCTGCATTAGTTGCGGTTATTATTTTTGGTGGTGTAAAAAGTATTGCACGTATGTCGGAAATGATTGTTCCGCCAATGGCGCTTATTTATATTGCGGTAGCTATTTTTGTTGTTATTAAAAACTTCTATTTAATACCAGATGTGTTTACGGAAATCTTTAAAGGTGCATTCGGTTTAGATTCAGCTGTAGGTGGCGGTATCGGCGCTGCGATGAAATACGGTATTCAGCGCGGATTATTTGCGAACGAAGCAGGTATGGGTAGTGCGCCAAACGCGGCAGCGACGGCTGATGTAACGCATCCAGCAAAACAAGGTTTTATTCAAACAATTGGCGTATTAGTAGATACATTCTTAGTATGTACATCAACAGCATTTATCGTACTATGTTCTGGTGCATATAAAGCAACAAATTTAGAAGGTATTGAGTTAACGCAAAATGCATTAAGTTCACAAATCGGTCCATGGGCAAGTAGCTTCTTAGCGATTATTATTTTCTTATTTGCATTTAGTTCTCTTTTAGGAAACTACTATTATGGTGAAACGAATATTGAATTCATTAAACAAAGTAAAACGTGGTTAACGATTTACCGTATTGCGGTAGTAGGAATGGTATTATTCGGTTCTGTTGCGACGCTTCAAGTTGTATGGAATATGGCGGATCTATTTATGGGACTAATGGTAATCACAAACTTAATTGCGATTACACTTCTTGGACGATTTGCGTATGCTGCATTGGCAGACTATGTAAGACAAAAGAAACAAGGAAAAGATCCAGTCTTCAGTGCAGATTCTATTCCTGGCTTAACAAATACAGAGTGTTGGGATAAGTCAGCAGTAATGGATAAAGAAAAAGCAGTATAATGAAAAGGCGAGCATCGAGATGAATTCGATGCTCGCCTTTTTGTTGTAGTAAATGATGAAAAGGGTGAGAGGTAATTATTAATATAACTTTTTTTGTTTGTTCCTCTCGTTATTTGTGGGGAACGTACTATTTTAAAAGTATGACTGGTCGAAGAGGATAAGTGATTGAGTATTGGATAAATGCATGTGATGGCTATATTTTTATGTAAAAAAACATATACGTTAAGATATTTGACATGCTCGTGTCATAAAACCTTACATAAAGTTCTTGATTACTTAAAGTTTTTAGAATATAATTTTCTTATTGTTAGGAAGAGGGGGCAATGCAAATATGGATTTTTTAGCTAAGGTAATTGGGGATGTAAATAATATCCTTTGGTCATATGTCATTATTGCGATGTTAATTGGGTTAGGGCTCTATTTTTCATTTCGTGTGAAATTTGTCCAAGTTCGTTACTTCGGTGAAATGATTCGTTTGCTTGGGGATGGAGCAAGCTCGAAAACGAGAAAAGCGCAAAAAGAGAAGAGCGGCGTATCATCATTTCAAGCATTTTGTATGAGTACAGCTTCTCGTGTAGGTACTGGTAACTTAGCTGGTGTAGCTATTGCAATCTCAGCAGGTGGTCCAGGAGCAGTATTTTGGATGTGGTTAATCGCGGTAATTGGGGGTGCTTCTGCATTTGTAGAGAGCACATTAGCGCAAATTTATAAAGTGAAAGATGGGAATACGTTCCGTGGTGGTCCAGCGTATTATATGGAAAAGGGTTTAAATAAACGCTGGCTTGGAGCTATTTTCTCTGTATTAATAACAGTAAGTTTCGGATTGATTTTTAACGCTGTGCAATCTAATACTGTAGCAGCTGCTTTTGATGGAGCATTCAAAACAGATAGTAGATTAGTAGGTCTTGTAATGGCTGGTTTACTTGCAGTTATTATTTTTGGCGGAGTAAAACGAATTGCTCGCGCGGTTGAAATGATTGTTCCAGTAATGGCAATTATTTATGTAGCAGTGGCATTATTCGTTGTTGTAACAAACATTACGGCAATTCCATATGTATTTAAAGAAATTTTCTTACATGCTTTCGGAATTAAAGAAGTAGTAGGCGGAGGATTAGGAGCTGCGATTTTATTAGGGGTAAAACGTGGGTTATTCTCAAATGAAGCAGGTATGGGTAGTGCGCCGAACGCAGCAGCGACTGCAAACGTAACGCACCCAGTTAAACAAGGTTTCATTCAAACTTTAGGGGTATTTACTGATACATTATTAATTTGTAGTTGTACAGCATTTATTATTCTTTTATCAGATGTGCATAATGCAGCTGATTTAAATGGAATTCAATTAACGCAGCAGGCGTTAAGTCAACATATCGGTCCATGGGCTTCTATATTTGTAGCAGTTGCGATCTTCTTGTTTGCATTTAGTTCATTAGTAGGTAACTACTACTATGGTGAAACGAATATTGAGTTCTTAAATGGAAGTAAAGTGTTATTAAATGCATACCGCATTGCTGTACTTGGTATGGTTATGCTAGGATCTGTAGCGACAATTCAAATCGTTTGGGATGTAGCAGATTTATTCATGGGTATTATGGCTGTTATTAACTTAGTGGCAATCGTATTCCTTTCTAAGTATGCCTTTGCAGCATTATCAGATTACGTAAAGCAAAAGAAACAAGGAAAAGATCCAGTCTTTTATGCGAATTCAATTCCAGGCCTGGAAAATACAGAGTGCTGGGAAGAGCAAGTAGCTGATAAAGAAAAAGCAGTATAATGAGGTGAGCATCAAGTGAAACTTGATGCTCATTTTTTGTTTTATCCATATATTTGTTGGGAGTAAAAGACGAACATTAATGAGTGTTTTATAATAAAATGTAATTTTTTAAGAAAAGTGCGGATATGAGATGTGATTTGTGTTAGAATGATAAATGCCTTTGAAACAAGAGGTTTTATGATTTTTCCTATTCGATTGAAGGTTTTGGAGGAGAAATAGAAAGTTCGGATTATTTCTTGTTTTGAGTGGTCAGACGTTCAACGTTAATGAAGAGTTAAATGGAGGATTTTATTAATGAAGTTTGTTATGTTCCTTGTAGGATTACTTGTTGTATTTGTACTCGGTTTTCTTATAAGTGCCGATCGAAAGAAGATTAAGTATAAACCAATCGCAATTATGCTTATTATTCAGCTAGCATTATCTTATTTCTTATTAAATACGCAAGTCGGTTATATTTTAGTAAAAGGAATTTCAGATGGATTTGGGGCACTTCTTGGATATGCGGAAGCTGGAATCGTTTTCGTATTTGGTGGTCTTGTTAATAAAGGAGAGGTTTCATTCTTCTTAACAGCGCTATTACCAATCGTATTCTTTGCCGTTTTAATCGGAATTCTGCAACACTTTAAAATTTTACCTGTATTTATTCGTGCTATTGGTACGTTGTTAAGTAAAGTAAATGGTCTAGGAAAACTAGAATCATATAACGCAGTAGCAGCTGCCATTGTTGGACAAGCGGAAGTATTTATTACAGTAAAAGATCAATTAAGTAAAATCCCAAAACATCGTTTATATACATTATGTGCATCTTCTATGTCGACGGTGTCGATGTCAATCGTTGGTTCTTATATGAAAATGATCGAACCGAAATATGTAGTAACAGCACTTGTATTAAATTTATTTAGTGGTTTCATTATCATTCATATTATTAACCCGTACGATATTACAGAAGAAGAAGATACACTGAAATTAGAAAATAAGAAAAAACAATCATTCTTTGAAATGCTGAGCGAGTACATTATGCTTGGTTTCACGATTGCGATTACAGTAGCAGCTATGTTACTTGGTTTCGTAGCATTAATTACAGCAATTAATAGCTTGTTTGATTCCGTGTTCGGTATTACATTCCAAGCTATTTTAGGATATATTTTCTCACCATTAGCATTCGTAATGGGTATCCCACAAGCTGAGATGGTAACAGCGGGACAAATTATGGCAACAAAATTAGTATCAAATGAGTTTGTTGCGATGCTTGATCTTGGAAAAGTAGCTGGTGATTTATCGGCTCGTACAGTTGGTATTCTTTCTGTATTCCTTGTATCATTTGCGAACTTCTCATCTATCGGAATTATCGCAGGTGCAACGAAAGGTATCGATGAAAATCAATCAAATGTTGTATCATCATTTGGTCTACGCCTTGTGTATGGTGCGACATTAGTAAGTATTCTATCAGCGATTATCGTTGGTGTTATGTTATAAAGTGAAACTTTAATCAGTGGGTGGCTTTATCCCCCGCTGATTATTAGCCCTCACCAATCGGGGTAAAAAAGGATGGTCCTAGCTCATAGCTAGGGCTATTTTTATGGTAAAATTGCATGAAAAAACCAATTAATTAGGAATATATTAACATATAAAAATCTTTTAAAATTTATATTGCATTTCGTCTAGATAACGCTTACAATTTGATTTGTAGGTGGTATCAATTTCAGACTTTCAAATATGGTAGGAGAGAAGAGGCTACCTTTTATAAATTGCAATTTATGTAAACGCTTACTGATTTTAGATGACAGTTGAATAGTATTTAGGGGTTTTAAATTTTTTTAACATCAATGGTCAGACGTCATTCGTTATACGTTATACGACCAATAACTCGTGGGAGAAGTGGAGGATTCACATATGAAAATAGTAATGTTTCTAGTCGGTTTACTTGTAGTATTTGTACTAGGTTTCCTTATCAGTTCAGATCGTAAGAAAATTAAATATAAACCAATTGCACTTATGCTTGTCATTCAATTGGTACTTGCGTATTTCTTACTAAATACAAAGGTCGGATTTGTATTAGTAAAAGGGATCGCAGATGGATTTGGCGCTATTTTAAAATTTGCGGAAGCTGGGGTTAATTTCGTATTTGGTGGTCTAGCAAACGATGGACAAGCACCATTCTTCTTAACAGTATTATTACCGATTATTTTCTTAGCAGTATTAATCGGGATTCTGCAACATATTAAAGTTTTACCGATTATCATTCGTGCAGTCGGTTTCCTATTAAGTAAAGTTAACGGTTTAGGAAAACTAGAATCATATAATGCGGTAGCAGCTGCAATCGTTGGTCAAGGGGAAGTATTCATTACAGTAAAAGATCAACTAAGCAAATTACCGAAAAATCGTTTATACACACTTTGTGCATCTTCAATGTCTACAGTATCGATGTCAATCGTCGGTTCTTATATGAAAATGATTGATCCAAAATATGTAGTAACAGCACTTGTATTAAACTTATTCAGTGGATTCATTATCGTTCATATCATTAATCCATATGAAGTAAAAGAAGAAGACGATATTTTAGAATTACAAGAAGACAAGAAACAAACATTCTTTGAAATGTTAGGCGAATATATTATGCTTGGTTTCTCAATCGCTGTAACAGTAGCGGCGATGTTAATCGGTTTCGTAGCATTAATTACAGCAATTAACGGTGTATTCGATTCAATTTTCGGAATCACATTCCAAAGCATTTTAGGATACATCTTCTCACCATTAGCATTCGTAATGGGTATTCCAACATCAGAGATGCTACAAGCAGGACAAATTATGGCAACAAAATTAGTAACGAACGAATTCGTTGCAATGCTTGACCTTGGAAAAGTAGCTGGTGATTTATCAGCTCGTACAGTAGGTATTTTATCTATCTTCCTTGTATCATTTGCGAACTTCTCATCTATCGGAATTATCGCAGGTGCAACGAAGAGTATCGATGGCAAACAAGCAAACGTTGTATCATCATTCGGTTTAAAACTTGTATACGGTGCAACGTTAGTAAGTATATTATCAGCGATTATCGTTGGGGTTATGCTTTAATAAATTAAGAAAAGCAATGAGCGTGGGCTCATTGCTTTTTTTGTTTAACTTGCTTTATCCAAGTCTCTTTTAAAACGTGGTTTCTCTAAATAAGTTCCCAGTCTCCACACATATTCCACTGGCCCCATCCGGTATTTCTGGAGCCAATAGGTGCTAACGAATAATTGAATAGTATAAATTCCGATGGTTAAAAGAATACCGAAGAAATAGCCAATTTTCCCGTATAAGCCAAATCCATATGCGTAAAAAATGGTTGTTGCGATAATAGATTGCGCTAAGTAATTACTAACGGACATTTTCCCCATGTTCGCCATGTATGTTAGTAGACAAGTCGCTTTTTTATAATGGAATAATAAAATAACCGTGCTTCCGTAAAAGAAGGTCATAGTTACTGGTGTAAGGCCATCTTGTAACATAATTAAAAGCGGGTGTTTTACGAACATAGCTAAGATTTTAATTGTAAAAGAGAAGAGACCGGTGGCAAACCATATTTTTTTGATAGCAGGTATATGTTTACTGACCTCAAATAGCCAGCCTTTTTTCCCTACATACATTCCGAGTAGGAACAGTGGAGACATAAGAATTATTGCGAAAACTGATATGAAAAATAATCCGAATGCACCGTTAATTCCCATGTAATCAAAAGGATTTTCAGTCAATCTAAAGTTGACGTGATCCATATAGCTTCCAGTTTGATGGACTTTATGTTCTTTTTCAGTATAGGGTGCGAAATCATTTATATTTGTAGATGGATCAGTTTGATAAGACATAAGTGCAATAAGTGCGAGTAGAATAATCGCCCAAATGAGCAAAGTTTTCGGTTTTCGATTGATGAACATCATTAAGAAAATCCCGATTATTCCGTATGCAAATAAAATATCTCCCTCCCAAACAAAAGTGCCGTGAATATAGCCTAGTAGTAAAAGAATGACAATACGTCTTATGTATGTGGGGAAGAATTTTTTTCCTTTTGCAATAATACTTTTTTGCAGCAAAATAATGCTAAGGCCAAATAAAAAAGAGAATAGGGAGATAAAATTATGTGTACCGAAAAATTGAATAAACCAATTAGCGCCTTTATCAAGATCGCCGAATAGATAAGTTGGTTTTTCACTGGTGAAGAACCCGAATTGAATTAATGTCATATTGACTAGTAAAATGCCAAACAAAGCGAAACCACGAATTGCATCAACAGCTTCTACACGTTGATTCATTTTTCCTCTCCTCGTATATTCGTTTTTATATTGAAAATAATACCATTTTATAGCTGGCACTATGTCAAATATGAGGAAATTTAAGGTGATTTTAAGATAGAGAGCAAACAAAAAAATCACCTTAATACATGTATTAAGGTGATTGAAATATTATTCAGCTGGAGGCGTAAATGTACGTTTCTCTAATTCAGCATCTAGCATAAACAGTGCGTTTGAATCGCTTGTAATACGTTTTAATTTTTGAATGATGCTATCGAATGAAGCTTCTTCTTCCACTTGTTCGTCAACGAACCATTTTAAGAATGTAATTGTTGCATGTTCACGCTCGTCCCAAGCAATATCAGATAAGTTATAAATACGCTTCGTTACTTCACGCTCGTGTTCAAGTGCAATTTCAAAAGCGTTTAATACAGATTCGTATTCGTTATTTGGATTATCAAATCCAGTAATAATAGCACGCTCTCCGCGGTCATTAATATAGTTGTAAAGTTTCATTGCGTGGAAACGTTCTTCTTCAGCTTGTACAAGGAAAAAGTTAGCGAATCCATCATAGCTCTCCGCTGTACAGTAAGCAGCCATTGCCATATAAGCATGGGCAGAGTAAAATTCAAAGTTCATTTGTTCATTTAATGCGTCGTGCAATTTTTTTGATAACATAAAATCCCCCTTAGTATTGTGACAAGAATATTATACCATAATTGATAATATTCTCATTTGGATGTCTCGAACCTTTTCGAAAGCTTTGTGACGTGTGCGTCCATAATGTCTTGTAAGTCTAAATCATATTTTTGCGAAAGAATAATAAAGTTAGATAGTACATCACCAAGTTCTTCTTTTAGTTCTTGTTTTAGCTCTTCTTCTGTTTTCGCGTCTTCATCAGGACGATCACGACCGATTTCGATTGCGCGAACAACGCGTGAAACTTCTCCAACTTCCTCTGTTAAGAAATTTAACCGAATAAAAGCATTATACTGTGACCAGCTTCGTTTTTCGTAAAATTCCTCAACCCATCTTTGAAATGCAACGATATCCATTTCTTTCTCATCCCCTCAATATGTTGTACAATGTTCATTGTATCATAACAATATATAGTTTCGGGGTGTAAGAATGAGAAAGATTTGTGTGTTTGCAGGTTCAAATTTAGGGGAGAGACCAGAATTTAAAGAACAGGCAATTGAATTAGGTAAAATGTTTGTTGAGAATGATTATGAGCTTGTATACGGTGGTTCTTGCGTTGGATTAATGGGAGAAGTAGCAAACGAAGTTCTTCGCTTAGGTGGACGTGTAACAGGAGTTATGCCGCGCGGTCTATTTCGAGGAGAAATTGTACATACAGGATTAACAGAATTAATTGAAGTAGAAACAATGCACGAACGTAAAGCAAAAATGGCAGAGCTTGCGGATGCTTTTATTGCGCTGCCAGGCGGATACGGAACGTTTGAAGAATTATTTGAAGTTGTATGTTGGTCACAAATTGGTATACATAATAAGCCGGTTGGTTTATTAAACATAAAAGGTTTTTACGGACCAATTTTGCAAATGGTTGAACGTGCAGCTGAAGAAGGATTCATGAATCCATCGAATAAAGAGTTAATAGTTGCCGCTGAGACGGCAGATGCACTCATTCATAAGATACAAAATTACGAGCGTCCTGTTTTGGGAACGAAGTGGAAGCAACTATCATAGCAAATACGGAAACACATGTCGTTTTAATTTAAGATGGCATGTGTTTTTAAATTGGTTAAATATGTTAATGTTGAGATATGATGTTTTTTGGAAAAGGAGAAATTGATGGAGGAGTTTGTGTATTTACGTCCTGTTTTTAAAAGTATTTTAGCAGCGTCTATTCTTGTTATGCTAATCGTTTCAACGCAGAAGAAAGAGCTAATTAATGAATTTTCGCTTTGGTTTATTTCGATATTGTGTATCGGTGTTTCGGCGATAACACTCTTTATGATTGGCTTTATTGTTGATGAGTATAATTTGGCTGGAGATCCACAATCGTTTTGTATGTTTATTGCGATTGGTTGTATTAGTGGCCTGAATTTCATTATTTATTACAGAAGGCAATAAAAGAGGCATTCCATATTACTTTGGAATGCCTTTATCATTGTGATTGCTTTGTTTTTTATACAGGTACCAGCCACCCCAGCCGCCACCAATTGCTACGACAACGAGGAAAGCATAGTCCTTAACCTCGACATGTATATTGAAAATATTAGCTATAAGTAAGAGAATCCCAACTGTTATTAACGCAAAAAATGCTCTAATTAAGTAGTCTTTCAACTGAACCACTCCCGTCATTTAAGTAGTAAATGATGAATTTGGAAAAGCTTTTTGGGTCTATGATACTAAAGGGTGTTTCCTATATTTTAACATAGATGAGATTGTAATATATTGATAAAAGTAGGGGAGAGGGGTGTATTAATATTGTCGTGATTTGTCGGCAAATTGATATCCTTTGTTGAATCGTTGATATATTGCGGGTAATGATTGATATAATGAAAAAATCGTTGATATATTTCGAGTAATGATCGATATATTTGAAAAATCGTTGATATAATTTCGTGTACCGTTAAGTGCAACCATTACAGAAAAAAGCGACTCTGAGCGAGCCGCTTCCGCTTTTAATGATATCCAGCTCCAGCGGCTAGAACAGTCGGTTGTTTCACTCCTTCATTCGAGGCAAAAAGCGCCTCGTAATCAGGAGTTCCAACACCCTCCTGTTCTAAGCGAGCCGCTTCTGCTTTAAAGTAATATCCAGCTCCGGTAGCTAGAATGTTCGGTGGCTTCGCTTTTTCCTGCGAGGCAAAGAGCGCCTCTACGTCAAAAGCTCCATCCCCCTCACATTCTGAGCAAGCTACCTCCGCTTTTAGATGATATCCAGCTCCAGCGGCTAGAATCTCCGGTCATTTCGCTCTCTCGCTCGAAGCAAAAAGCGCTTCAAGGTCGAGAGCTCCAATGCCCTGCGATTCTGAGCAAGCCGCTTCCGCTTTTAATTATTATTGATTCAAGAACGCACGTAGCATCCAAGCGTGTTTTTCTAGTTCTGTGTAGATGCCTAGTAGTAGGTCAGATGTCATTTCATCATCAGAGTCTTGAGCGATTTCCATGCCTTTTTTCAGTTTGACTAGCATCATTTCGTAGTCTTTCATGATTGCTTCGACCATCCCTTCTGCAGTTTCTCCGTATGCTGCTTCTTGAATAGAAGATAGTTCTAAGTATTCTTTCATTGTTGCTACTGGTTTGCCGCCAATTGCTAAAATACGTTCTGCAATTTCATCGATATGAGTAGCTGATTCTGTGTAAAGTTCTTCGAATTTCTCGTGTAATGTGAAGAATTGAGGTCCTTTTACGTACCAATGGAAGTTGTGAAGTTTTGTGAATAAAACGCTCCAGTCTGCTACTTGTTTGTTTAATACTTCGATTACTTGTTTGTTCATTATGATCAATCTCCTTTTGAGTTGTTATGTGATATCAATTACTAATTTATAATTATTATAATCTAGTAATCTCTATAAATCAACCCTTTTGCTGGAATTAAATTGAACAAATTATGAACTGTTGTAAATAAAAATCCCTATTACTGTGGAGTAATAGGGATTTTGTTTAATATATAGCTCTTGTTCTAAACGAGCCGCTTCCGCTTTTATTTGTTAAACAGCCTTTTGTTTTTCTTCTACATCCTGTCCATCCCAGCACTCTGTATTCTTTAAGCCAGGGATAGAGTTTGCAACGAAGACAGGATCTTTTCCTTGCTTCTTTTGCTTCAAATAGTCTACTAATGCAGCGTAAGCAAATTTGCTAAGGAATGAGATGGCAATTAAGTTTGTGAATACCATTAGTCCCATGAATAAATCAGCTAAACTCCAAACTGTTTTAAGAGCAGCAATTGATCCGAAGAATACCATTCCAACAACTGCAACACGATAAATCATTAACCATGTTTTGCTTTCTTTAATGAATGCAATATTTGTTTCACCGTAATAGTAGTTTCCTAGAAGTGAACTGAAAGCGAATAGGAAAATAATAATCGCTAAGAAAGTGCTTGCCCACGGTCCAATTTGTGAACTTAATGCGTTTTGTGTTAATTCGATACCTTCTAAATTTGATCCTTTGTAAAGTCCAGAACATAATACGATAAATGCTGTTGATGTACATACTAAGAATGTATCTACGAAAACGCCTAACGCTTGAACAAGTCCTTGTTTTACAGGGTGAGATACATCAGATGTTGCGGCTGCATTAGGAGAACTACCCATTCCTGCTTCTGTCGCGAATAAACCGCGCTGAATTCCGAACTTGATTGCTGCTCCAATACCACCAGCGATGGCTTGGTCTAAACCGAATGCACCGTTAAAGATTTCCATAAAAATGCTTGGTAACATACTGAAGTTGTTAATAACGACAAAAATAGCCACGCCAATATAAACGATTGCCATTGGCGGAACAATCATTTCTGTAATACGTGAAATGCTCTTAATACCACCAAAAATAATGACTGCAACTAATAAGGCTAATAGAGCTCCTACGATCGTTCGCTCTAGTCCAAAAGCATTTTCAAACGCTATTGTTACTGTATTCGCTTGTACTGAATTGAAAATTAATCCGTACGCAACTGTAATAAGAAGTGAGAACCAAACACCCATCCAACGTTTGTTTAATCCTTTTTCCATGTAATATGCCGGCCCACCACGGAACCTGCTACCATCTTTTACTTTATAAATTTGAGCGAGCGTACATTCTACGAAACTAGTAGCTGCTCCGATAATTGCGATAAACCACATCCAAAATATTGCGCCAGGTCCACCCATTGAAATTGCTAATGCTACACCGGCTAAGTTTCCGATACCGATACGTGCTGCTGCACTTAAGCAAAATGCTTGGAATGGGGAGATGCTATCTTTCTTTTTTTCCTTTCGATTAAACCCTTTACTAATTAAGCTGACCATTTCACTGAAATGAGTAATTTGGACAAATTTTAATTTAAAAGAGAAGTAAAGACCGAAGCCGATTAGCATTGCAATAAGAATATATGACCATAAAATATTATTCGTTACCTCAAGGAATCTGCTAAAGATATCAACCATATAATACACTTCCTTTTTTTCGTAATAAGAAAATTATATGCAAAAAATATACGAGAATCAATTTTTCTAAAAAATCATGTTACTTAAATCATTTTTGTGTTATGATTATGTTACATAATAATATTTTTAGAATTATTTACATTTTAAAAAACTAAATTTAAAGCGAGAAGGTGGGGATAATTTGAAAGAAGATTCTTTATTGAAAGTAAGCCTTGAGAGTTTGAAAATGAGAAGTAATATATTTTTTATCATTACATCTTTAAGTATCTTTTTAGGGTCCACTTATTATTACAATAAAAGATTTCCAAATCACAAATATCCTGAGTGGTTAGAATTTCTAAAGCTGATTGGATGAATAAAAGACAGAAAAACAGAAAATTAAAATAAATAAGTTATGGAGGAGCTAAAAATGAATATTAGAGAAAGTGAACTTCCGGGTATTGGTTATAAGTTTCAAATCGTTACGAAAGGTAACGAAAAGATGGTAATTGTCATTCATGATGACGGGCGTAGAGAAATGTATCATTTTGACTCAGACCATGAAGAAAGTATCTCAAGTATTTCACTGCGTGACTCAGAGGCAAGACAAATCGCGGCAATATTAGGTGGAATGGTATATAAGCCTAGGGCGTTAGAAAATGTTGAGATGGTTTTTGAAGGGTTAGCGATTGAGTGGTTCAAAGTGGAGAATACAGCTCCAGCAATCGGAAAAACAATTGGTGATCTTGAAATAAGAAAGACATATAGCGTAACGATAATCGCAGTTATGAAGAAGAACATGAAGAAGCTATTTAATCCAGGACCAGAAACAGTAATTGAAGAAGGAGATATGCTTGTAGTTTCAGGTGAGAGAGAAGAAATTAAAAAAATTATTAATGAATTACTTTCAAATAGGGGGACTGATTAGATGGATACGTTAATTTTTGAAGTTGGTACAGCTTTAGTTTTAGTGGCAGTTGCAGCAGTAATTGCTGGGAAATTTAAATTCTCAGTAATTCCTTTTCTAATCGTTCTTGGAATGTTAGTAGGACCGCATGCACCGACAATAGGTGTTATCGATTTCAAATTTATTGAAAGTGCAAGTGTAATTTCCTTCCTTGGACGGATTGGGGTTCTATTCCTTCTATTCTATCTAGGATTAGAATTTTCAATGAAAAAACTAATTAAATCTGGACGCTCTATTGCAATTGGCGGAACGATTTATATTTTAATTAACTTTTCACTTGGTTTGTTATACGGATTTATAATGGGATTCCCATTACTAGAAATCTTAATTATTGCGGGTATTATTACGATTTCTTCTAGCGCTATCGTTGCTAAAGTGTTAGTGGACTTAAGAAGAACTGGTAATAATGAAACCGAATTAATTTTAGGAATTATTATGTTTGAAGATATATTCCTTGCTGTATATTTATCAGTTGTTTCTGGTTTAGTACTAGGGGATCACGCTTCCTTCTTAGGTGCCCTTACTTCAATTGGAATTGCTTTAGGATATATGCTTCTATTCTTTATAGTAGCTAGAAAGGCTACGCCGTTATTAAATAAATTGCTCAATATTAGCTCAGATGAAATCTTTATTATTGTAGTATTTGCTTCTTTATTCTTCATTGCTGGTTTTTCAGAAACAATTCACGTTGCAGAAGCAATTGGAGCACTTCTTCTAGGATTAGTTTTCTCTGAGACAGAGCATAGTGACCGAATTGAACATCTTGTTGTTCCATTTAGAGACTTTTTCGGAGCTATTTTCTTCTTCAGCTTCGGGTTAAGTATTGATCCATTCTCATTAGGCGGAGCGATATGGTTAACGTTAGGCGCTGTCCTTCTTACGATAATCGGTAACTTTGTAGCAGGAATGATCGCGGGAAGACAAGCTGGATTATCTCATAAAGCATCAACAAATATCGGATTAACAATCGTTTCAAGAGGAGAGTTCTCCATCATTATGGCTAATATCGGTATCGCCGGTGGCTTAATGTCAGTACTGAAACCATTCTCAGCACTATACGTGCTTATACTATCCATTTTAGGCCCACTTCTGACAAAAGAGTCGAAGAATGTATATAAATTCTTAAATAAAATCTTTAAGTGGGATACGAAAGCTACAAAAATTTAAAATTTAGAAGAACCTATGCTGATATAGGTTCTTTTTATTGTCATTTTTTTAGGGTGAGAGAATACGTTTAATATTTACCATATTGTGGCATACATATAGAAAAAGGGTGCTTGGAAAGGGGAAAAAAGAGAAATGGAACTCCAGTTTCAAAATGTATATCAACAGGTAGAGAATTGGTATGTGTTGGATTCGGAGCTTCCTTGGGATGTCAAAAAGCTAAGAGAGGATTTATTTTCTCTTATTGAAGTATGTAAAACGCCCGTTATTTTTTGTGATACGTGTGATGCAAACGATGTGCTTCTATCATTAGGGGAAGAGGAAGAAGAGTTTCTATTCCCAGTAGGTGGTTTTTATCATAAAGAAAAACAATTAATTTTCGTTTGTATGTGGGAAGAGTATGAGCAAGTTCTCAAAACGCTACTGCATGAATTTCGCCATGCGATGCAGCATAAGAGAGATATATTGTATGTGGGAAGTGAACGGTACGAAGAGCGATGGATTGAAAAAGATGCGAGGAAGTTCGCGGAGAGGAAATTGGATGAATATAAGAGTAGAAAGTTAATGTAAAGCATAGTGGAGAAATAGCGCTGTGCTTTCCTGGTACTTATTAAAAATAAGTATTTGACTTTTATTAAGTTTAGTTCTAAACTAATGATATGAAACGAGCGAGGTGATGAAATGAAAACAGAAGATAGACTAGGGCTACTATTATGGTTTCGTTTGTCACGTTTTTATAATAAGAGTATTCGTGAGACGAATCAGCACTTAAAAAAATGGAATGTATCTGCCGCCCAGTTTGATGTGTTAGCTCAAGTTGGAGGACATGATCGTTTAACGCAGCAAGAACTTGGAAATAAGCTATTTGTTACGAAAGGAAATGTAACGCAGCTTTTAAATAAAATGGAGCAGTTTGAGTGGATTTTGCGTGAACAAGAGGGTACTACGAAATATATTTCTTTAACAGAAAAGGGAAGAGCTTTATATGAGGAAATCGTCCCACCTCAAGAAACGTTCCAAGCAGAGAAGTTTCATAATTTAAATATAGAGGAACAAAAGCAATTATTAAAACTACTAAAAAAGTTACAGTAAGAAAAAATTTTAGAATAAATCTCGAATTCGAGATAGTATGAGGTGAAGGATATGTTTAGAAAAGTTGATCATAAAAATATGGGCAGAGCAAATCATGGTTGGTTAAATACACATTTTCATTTTTCTTTTGCCAATTACTATAATCCAAATAATATGAACTTCGGAGCGTTACGTGTTATTAATGATGATCTAGTAGCGGCGCAAACTGGTTTTGATATGCATCCACATCGTGATATGGAGATTATTTCTTACGTTGTAGATGGTGCTTTAACACATGGAGACAGCATGGGAAATCGCGGAACGATTGAGCGTGGACATGTTCAATATATGAGTGCTGGTACGGGTGTATTTCATAGCGAGCATAATTTAGGCGATGAAACGCTGCGTTTATTACAAATTTGGATTTTACCAGACCGTGCAGATCATAAACCAAACTACGGTGAGTTTAAATTTGATTGGAGCAAGCGTGAAAATGAATGGTTCCATATGGTGTCTTCAGTAGAAGGAAATGCACCAATTCAAATTCACCAAGATGCGAATTTATATTCTTTATCATTAGAGGCTGGAAAAGAAATTCATTTTCCAGTGAAAGAAGGCCGTCAATTGTACCTTGTACAAATTGAAGGAAGCAGTGTAATAAATGGTGAAACATTTGTTATGCGGGATGCAGCAGAATCTGTAGGAGAAGATATTCACATTCAAGCGAAAGAGCAATCACACTATTTAGCAATTGAATTGAAAAAACAATAAAATGCGTAAAAAAAGAGGACATCCTATCGGATGTCCTCTTTTTTTGATTGGAATTGTCTGAAAAATGTTTCTCAAATTTTCGGTAGAGGTATGAGCTGTAAAAATCAGAATTGTATAAAAGTGTCAAAAATCTTTATGGGAATGGGGAATGTTATAGTGAAAAAGCAAGTCATTTCATCAGCATTAGCGTTAACTGTTATCGCCGGGGGATTTGGAGCGTTTGGGGCAACGACAACGAAAGCGGAAGAACAAAAAATTCAATATCATCAAGAATTTAAAACACCTGCATACATAGGTGAAGAATGGAAAGCACCGGAAGGACTAGATAAAAAAGAGACGGTCTTTCAATACTTAGAGAGTAAGAAAGATATGTTTAAATTAGCAGGAAATATTGAAAAGCATTTTAATATCGTTGGAGAAGAAAAAGACGCTGAATCTGATACGACACATGTGAAGCTAGTTGAGAAACATAATAACATCCCTGTGTACGGTTCTGATCAAACTGTTACACTTGATAAAGAGAACAATGTAAAAGCATTCTTCGGACAAGTTATTCCGAATTTAGATGATAAAAATATTCCTGCATCTGCAAGCATTAGTGCGGAACAAGCAGAAACAATTGCAAAGGCAGATATTGAGAAAGAAATTGGTAAAGTAAAGAGTTATGACGGTGTGAAAAAAGATTTATTTGTATATGAAAAGGACGGTAATTACTACCTTGCATACTTAGTTAAGGCATCGATTTCAAAACCAGCTCCAGGATATTGGCATTATTTTGTTGATGCAACGAATGGAAATGTTATTGAGAAATATAACGCTGTAGATAACATTACTGGATTTGGTTACGGAGTATTAGGTGCTAGACAATCATTTGAAATTGCTCAAGATACGAAAACAGGACAATTCAACTTGTTTGATGGTAAACGAGGACAAGGTGTTCACACATTTGATGCAGAAAATATGGACGAGAACTGGTTTAATTTATTCTCACAAATTCTTGGATATACAGGAGAAGAAGTTGAAAGTAAATCTAAGTTCTTCGAAGATAAAGCTGCAGTTGATGCGCATGTAAATGCAGGAAAAGTATATGATTACTACAAAAAGACATTTAATCGTAACTCTTTCGATGATAAAGGTGCGAAGCTTATTTCAACTGTTCACGTAGGGGAGAGCTGGAATAACGCAGCTTGGAATGGTGTGCAAATGATGTATGGTGATGGCGATGGAAAAACATTCATTCCATTATCTGCTGGACTTGATGTTATCGGTCACGAATTAACGCATGCTGTAACTGAACATACAGCAAACCTTGTTTACAAAAATGAGTCAGGGGCGTTAAATGAATCGTTATCTGATATTATGGGTGTTATGGTTGAGAAGAAGAGCTGGGATTTAGGTGCTGACATTTATACACCTGATAAACCTGGTGATGCGCTTCGCTCTCTTAAAGACCCAGCGTCTATTCCAAACCCATTAAAACCAAGTGAAGGTTACCCAGATCACTATAGTAAACGTTATACTGGAACAGCTGATAATGGCGGCGTTCATATTAACAGCAGTATTAACAATAAAGCTGCATACTTAGTATCTGAAGGCGGAGATCATTACGGCGTGAAAGTAACTGGAGTGGGCCGTGAAGCGACAGAAAAAATTTACTACCGTGCTCTTACGAAATATTTAACTGCAAACTCTGACTTCAAAATGATGCGTCAAGCTGCTCTTCAGTCAGCTGAAGATTTATATGGTAAAAACTCTAAAGCTGTACAAGCTGTAACGAAAGCTTATGATGCAGTAGGTGTAAAATAATAAGAGAAAAGACCTGACATCCTAGTCAGGTCTTTTCTTTATCCCGCTATCCGCAAATGATGAAATTTTCACTTTATTTAGTCGCGAATACCTAATGCGATTTTCGCCATACGTGACATACGTTCTTTCGACCAGGGCGGATTCCAAACGACATTAACTTCTATTTCATTAACTTCAGGTACGTTCGTTAATAATACTTTTTTAACGTCTGATACGATTTGCCCAGCCATTGGACAACCGATAGAAGTCATAGTCATCGTAATGACAGCATTATTATTTTCATCTGCTGTAACATCATACACTAATCCAAGATTAACGATATCAACACCTAGTTCAGGGTCAATAACAGCTTCTAAATTGGCAAATAATTTATTTTCAAATGCTTCTTGTGACATAAGTAGCCCCTCCTACATTCTAATGATATCGATTCTCATTATAACGGAAATGAGCATAATGTGCAGGAAATGAGCTCAAAAAAATATCCCTCTTCGCAAGAGGGATATTTTTTGAACATCTATTCTGTTTTAAAATGAGATACGAGCTGATCTAACTCTTCAACTGTTTGTTTCATTTTTCTAGCAGTTACTGTCATTTCATTCATAACAATAACTTTCTGTTCAGCAGATTGTGCCGTTGCGGCAGTTTCGCTGGATACTTCAGTAGAGATAGAAGCGATGTTATTAAGTGAAGCATTCATTTCTTCAGCACTTGCAGCCATTTCTTCAGCAGTTGCTGATATATCTTGCATTTGAGTAGATACTTTATTTACTTGTTCCACAATTGTTGTGAAAGAAGTACCAGCTTCACGAATAACATTGATACCTTCAAATGCTTCAGAACGGCCTTGAGACATCATAGAGCTAGCAGTTTCTGTATCATTTTGAATTTGATGTAGTAATTGATTAATGTCTGTTGCAGCTGTTTTAGATTGTTCAGCAAGTTTTCGAACTTCGTCAGCTACGACAGCAAATCCTTTTCCTTGCTCGCCAGCACGAGCTGCCTCAATAGAAGCATTTAAAGCAAGTAAGTTTGTTTGCTCAGCAATATTAGAAATAGATTGTACAGCAGTATCAATATATTTCGTATGAGTGATTAGACGTTCAACCACTTCTGACGTAGCATTTACAGCTTCATGTATCGTTGTCATTTGTGAAACAGATTTTTGGATAACGGTATTTCCATCGCTAGCATGTTCAGATGTGGCAACAGCAAGTTCCGCTACAGATGAAGCAGATTCAGCAATACGCTGAACACTTACTGCCATATCATCCATTGCAGTTGAACTTTCTTCCATACTAGAAGTTTGTGATTGAATACTTGCATTTAAGTTGGACATCGAGCTTTGGACTCTTAATGTTGCCTCACGTGATGTATTCGTTTTTTCTAGCATATTTTCAGAAGCAGTTTGTACTTCCACAGATGTTTTTTGAACACGATTAATGATATGTTGTAGGTTTTCTAACATTTTATTAAATGATGCTGCGATAGCACCGATTTCATCGTTGCTATTTACCTGTAGACGTGCCGTTAAGTCACCTTCTTGAGAGGCTAATTCTTTTAGTTTCGTGTCAATTTGTTGAATTGGTTTCACCAGTTTACCAGAGAACCACCATGCAAGAATAATTGCAACGATAATACATACAACAAGTGATAAGAAAATAACATATTCGATTAAGAGTGCAGATTGATCAATTTTTTCAATAGATTGTTCACGTAATTTAGCTTGTTCATTACTGTAGTTTGTGAAGTCACCAATTACTTTATAGACAGTTCCGTTTTCTGAAGAAGCTACTTGTAAAGCTTCTTCCCATTTTTGTTCTTTTGCAAGAGTGAATACTTTTTCTTCAACGAACTTTCTCCAAGTAGACCCTAATTCCATTGTGCTTTTTACGGACGAAGAAAGATTTGGATTAGAAAGAAGTTTATCTTTTGAATCCTCAAGACGTTTACTCATCTCATTAAACTTGTCTAATTCGACTTGATCATGTTGTAGTAAATAACCTCTTAAAGCAGAGAGCTGTACTTGATAAGCGTCTCCACGTTCTTTCAATTCTGTTGCCAGTGGAGAAATTTCTTTTTGTAATGTTTCAGCTTTACGAGATTGATCAATAGCAAAAAATAAAATAAAAGCTAAGGCGATACCAAATAAAGCACAAATCGTTCCCATCATGAACATAAGTTTTTTTCTGATACTTACAAAATTCATATGATTAAAAGCCTCCTTTGTGAAATCTTAGTATTAGAATTAATAAATGTAAAAAATTGAAAGAAAGCTTTACTCCGGTTGGAATAAAGCTTTCTTATTTCCTTTAGGAATTATAGCAGACGGAATGAGAGATAGAAAGAGATATTTTAAAGTGAAAAAAGAGAGACTGTAAAACTTTCTTTCCTATACCTTTGAGCTCGTGTCATTTTCACTTTAAGCGTTTGTTTTGAAATGAGAGACGAGAACTTCAAGTTCTTGTACGATTGTTTTCATTTCAGATGATTTTTTAGCCACGATACTCATTTTGTTTACTTGATCACCAGCCGAATGTGCGGTTTGTGATGTTTCTGCAGCAACTTCGTTTGAAATAGAAGCGATATTATTTAAAGCTGCGTTCATTTCTTCAGAGCTTGCAGCCATCTCTTCAGCAGTTGCAGACATTTCTTGCATTTGCGTAGAGACTTTGTTAATGTGGTTAACAATTTCTGAGAATGAAGATCCGGCAGTACGAATAACAGTAATTCCTTCAGAAGCTTCTGCTTGACCTTGTGTCATCATGTCATTTGCTATTTTTGTATCGGCTTGAATTTGATGCAGTAAATGGTTAATGTCAGTTGCGGCTAGTTGAGATTGTTCAGCAAGTTTTCGAACTTCATCGGCAACAACAGCGAATCCTTTTCCGTGTTCACCAGCACGAGCTGCTTCAATAGAAGCATTTAAAGCGAGTAAATTTGTTTGGTCGGCGATATTCGAAATAGATTGAAGTGCAGTATCTATATGATTTGTATGTGTAATGAGTCGCTCAACTACTTGTGATGTAGCGTTAACAGCTTCGTTAATTGTATGCATTTGTGTAATAGATTTCTCAATGACTTTATTCCCATCATCTGCTTTTTCTGACGTTGTGACAGCTAAACTAGTAACAGAAGAGGCGGACTCAGCGATACGCTGAACACTCGTTGCCATGTCATCCATCGCGGTTGAACTTTCTTCAATGCTAGAAACTTGTGAACGAATATTGTGTTCAAGAGCATTCATAGTTTCTTGGGTTCTTGCGGTATTTTCCATAGAAGCGGTTGTTTCGATAAATACATTTTCGGAAGCTTCTTTTACACTTGTTGATGTTTGTTGAACTTGTTTTATTATATGCTGTAAGTTAGTGAGCATTTGATTAAAGGAATTTGCAATGTCACCAATTTCATCTTTACTTGTTACGTGTAATCTAGCCGTTAAATCTCCATCTTGAGAAGCTAATTCTTTTAACTTCTCATCAATTTGTCGAATTGGTTTAACGAGTTTACCAGAGAACCACCATGCTAATAAGATAGACGTTAATGTACATGCAATGAGTGAGAAGAAAATAATATATTGAATAAGTGATGAAGAAGACTCGACGTCAGCAATTAATGCGTCACGTTTCTCATTTTCTTCATTTGTATATTTATTAAAACGACCTAAAAGATCATTTACATAATCTGTTTGTGCTAAAGCAATTTTAGATGCTTCGTCCCATTTTCCTTCACGCGCAAGAGGGAGTACCTCATTATCTATGACGCTACGCCATTTTCCCCCCATTAAAATAGCTTCTTTCATTCCTTCTGGGAGCTTCTTGTCACTTGTTACTTTCTCTCTAGTATCAGCTAATTTTTTCCCTTCTCGGTTGAACTTATCTAATCCTTTTTGATCATGTGATAGTAAATATTCTTGTAAACCAGCAACTTGTGCTTGGAACCAATCGCCACGTTCTTTTAAAATCGTCGCTCTTTTTGATACATCATTTTTTAACGTTTCGATTTCACTTGCTTGATTCATGGCGAATGAAAGAATAACAATAAGAGCAATGCTAAATAAAGAAGAAATGCTTAAGAGTGTGAACAGTAGTTTTTTTCGAATACTAACATATTTCATCGTTACCCCTACCCTCATTTAAACTATTTATTATGATTTATAGATTTTTAAAACGAAATTAATAAAAACATTATTATGAAGTTATTAATCTGTTCAATGAAAATTATAGCAGATAATGGAAGGAGTCAGATTGGTATTAGAAAAAGTTCTTAAAATGTATACATTTGCATATCATAAAATTCATAAATAAATATTAGAAATGCTATTGAAATTTGAAATGACATCATGTATACTTCTAATTAGTTGATAACGATTATCAATATCAACTAAAAACATTACTCTTCGTTATGTTGGTCATACCCCTTTTTGACGACGTAAGTCAGAGACGAAATGTTGAAATATCTTGTGTCCTATTCTACAGAATTATGGTAATCTCCAACCTCAACTTATATGCGTGAGCATGCAAAAAGGATCCTATCCGTGAAGGGATCCTTTTTTGCATGCTGTCGCAATTATTGTATATAGACCAGGGATACGTTCTTCGATTCCTTCTGGTGCAGTAGAAGGGAAGACCCATCTTTGATGGGGCCCATGTTCTTCAACTAGTTTTTCAATTTTAAAACGTTCTTCCGCAAGTGTTGTAATGATTTCTCCTAGCGTCCAGCGACGGATGGTTGTTTTAGGTAACGATTCTTTCTGTGGTTCTGTAAGAAGGATGCTATAAGCAACATCATCTTCAATTAATTCTTCATCAAAATAATTTCCATTGGCCTGAAATGATGGGTGGTTGACTCCTAATAATTTCGTGTAAACAGGATGATAGTCACGAAGGATAAGCATTCCATCTCGCTTAAGTAAAGTAGCAATTTTTTGAAAGAGTGGTTTTAAATCTAGAAAGTAATGAAGTACACCAAGCTCCAGCAATACGATATCAAATGATTTGGAGAGATTTACATCTAGTACATCAGAAACGATGTAATGAATAGAGACGTCTGCGGCGGCAGCAAGTTCATTTGCATATTTTGCATTACTCGCTGAAATATCAACAACTGTTACGTCAGCTCCTAAAAGGGCGAGAGCAACACCTTTATTTCCTTTTGAGCCGAGTAAATTAATAATACATTTTCCTTTTGGAGATTGTATGTAAGGTAAATAATGTGCTACCTCGCGCGTGGGATCTTCCATAATTTTTTTCGCATAACCCTCCGGCGCCCCATGGCGATTCGTCCAAGCTTCATAGGCAGCTGCATTCCAGCTTTTTTCATTTATAGTGCTTAGTTGTTTTTGGTTCAATGTTATCACTCCTTTTGTGAACGTATAGGTATTCGGTGAGAGGATGGGATTTCCTTTTCTTTCTGGATAAAAGTTTGATTTTTCTGTGATTAAGTCGTACAATACTTGTTATACGTAAAAGCGTTGAAAAGGAAAAGTAGGATGAACACATTCTTTCCAGAGAGCTTCGGTAGCTGAGAAGAAGCAAGAATATTCATTTGAACAATGGCCTTTGAGCTTCGTCCTGAACTTATCAAATGATAATAGTAGGCGGCGACGAGAGTTGGTACTCGTTATCAAAACCACAGTATAAGAGCATAGAGCTCCGTACTTGTTAAGGCTAATTATGTGAGTAATTAGCGAAATAAGGTGGTACCGCGACTGTTTATACAGCCCCGCCCTTATCTTTTTTAAGATAAGGCGGGGCTTTTTATATTTTAAAGGAGGAATATAAGATGAGTATTTTTATTGGAGGCGCTTGGCCGTATGCAAATGGTTCGTTACACCTTGGCCATATTGCAAGTTTATTACCAGGAGATATTTTAGCGCGTTATTATAGGGCAAAAGGTGAGAATGTGTTGTATGTTTCAGGGAGTGATTGTAATGGAACACCGATTGCAATTAGGGCAAAACAAGAAGGTGTGACAGCGAAAGAAATTGCTAATAAGTATCATGAAGAATTCCAGAGATGTTTTCATGACCTAGGTTTTACCTATGATTGCTATACACATACCGCTAGCGAGCATCATCATGAAACGGTTCAAAATGTTTTTTTACGTTTATTAGAAGAAGGCTATATTTATAAAAAAACAGTGGAACAAGCATATTGTGAAACGTGTACGCAATTTTTACCGGATCGTTATGTAGAAGGAATATGTCCGCATTGTCATGAAGCAGCAAGAGGAGATCAATGCGATGCGTGTTCAGCTATTTTAGATCCACTCGATTTGTTAGAAAAGAAATGTAAGTTATGTGGTAGTACACCATCTGTACAGGAAACAGAGCATTTCTATTTCGCGTTGCATACATTTCAGGAGCAAATTAAAAGGGCTGTAGAAATTGCCAAACAAACAGGGACATGGCGCGACAATGCGATTCAACTAACAGAGAGATATGTAAAGGAAGGATTACTAGATAGGGCCGTATCACGTGATTTACCAATTGGGGTACCAATTCCAGTAGAAGGGTATGAAGATAAGAAAATTTACGTATGGATTGAAGCAGTGACAGGCTATTATTCAGCGAGTAAACATTGGGCTGAAAAAACAGGGAAAGATGATCAAGAGTTTTGGGATAGCGAAGCGAAAACATATTATGTGCACGGAAAGGATAATATTCCGTTTCATTCCGTCATTTGGCCAGCGGTATTACTTGGAATAGGGGAAGGAGCAAGCCCGCGTCATATCGTTTCGAATGAATATTTAACAGTTGAAAAAAGAAAATTATCTACAAGTAAAAACTGGGCAGTATGGGTGCCTGACATATTAGAACGCTATGATCCAGATTCTATTCGTTACTTTTTAACCGTCAATGCACCAGAAAATCGCGATACTGATTTTTCATGGCGGGAATTTATTTACAGTCATAATAGTGAATTATTAGGTGCATACGGGAACTTTGTGAACCGGACATTAAAGTTTATTGAAAAATATTATGGTGGTATCGTGCCGAAGGGAAGTATTGAGGTAGAGCTGAAAGATAAAGTAGAAGGATTATATAAATATGTAGGAGAGGCGATTGAGCAAACTCAATTTAAGGTGGCGTTAGAGACAATATTTGATGCAGTCCGTTTTGCAAATAAATATTTTGATGAAAAGCAGCCTTGGAAACAACGAGAAGATGATCCAGTTTCGTGTGAAGAAATGATTTATAACTGTGTGTATCTTATCGCTAATTTTGCAAATCTCCTTGAACCGTTTTTACCATTTTCAAGTGAAAGGGTTAGAAACACATTATCGATTGTGAAACGAAATTGGGAACCTCAAAATACGTTGCCAAGTAGAATTGATAGCGTGCAGCCATTATTTGAGCGAATCGATGTAAAACAAATTGAACATGAGATAGAGAAGCTGTATGGAGCGGTAACGTGAAATATAGAAAAAGACCTTTCAAGTAAATGAAAGGTCTTTTGTTATGCAGTATGATTCTCTTTCTTATCTTTCAAAAAGAAAAGTACAGCAAGGATTACAAGAATAATAGCTGCAATATCATACGTTATTTTAAATGTAGTATTAAAGTTTAAGTACTCTACGAAAGGAGTTTTCACTGCTCCTGCATATATACAAACGGGAATGAGAAGTAAATCGTAAAATTTCTTTTCTTTCATATATCTTATTAGGAAGAAGATACACATAATAGCAAAAAATACGATGCTTAAAATAGTCATTTATACCTCCAGATAAATTCTGCATTTTTTTCAAGCGCTATGCACGCGATTATGTTTCCTTGCTTTCCTAGCTGTAAGCAGCTGGGGAGTGAAAATCCCAATCAATATAAAAATAATTCCAATCCACTGCATGAATGTTACGACTTCATGTACAAGTGTAATAGAAGCGATAATAGCAGTTGGTAATTCAGCTGCACCTAATATTGTACCGAGTCCTGTTCCAACCTTTGGTACACCGATTGAAAAACAAATGACAGGTACAACAACGCCGAATAATCCGAGGAAGAAAGTATATTTCCATAGACCGGCTTGCAGGGCACCATCTGTTAAAAAGGTTGGCGGGAAGAATAGACATACAATAAGAGTCGCACTTGTTGTCATAAGAAAGCTTTTCGTATAAGGCGGAACATCGGTAGCAACGCGTCCGCTTGCAAAAACATAGAATGAAAAAGAGACGGCAGCTAATAGTCCAAATATAATCCCTTTCGTAGAAAAACTTTGTCCGAGGCCTTCAAATACACCACCTGCAAACAATGTACCAGCAAATAAAATAAGGATAGATATGATCTTATCGCGGCTTGGAAATGTTCGATTTGCAATGGCTTCGATAATGACACCAATCCAAGTGAACTGAAAGAGTAGGACGACAGCGATAGATGCGGGTAGTTCTTCTACAGAAATAGCGTAGAAAATCCCCGTCATACTCATTGTTGTTCCGACGGTTAGTAATGAAAAGAATTGTTTTTTTGTTACTTTATGACGTGAAAAGAAAAGAACGAGTAGAAGAAGTCCAATCCATCCGAAGACATATTGTCCTCCTAATAGTTGATGTGCTGAAAATCCATTTAGGAATCCGAGTTTGAAAATAGTTGAAAGTATGCCGTAGCTGCAAGCACCAAATAAAACGAGCAAGGAATATTTAAACTTCTCCATAAAAAATCCTCCTTTTAAGTAATAAAAAACGCCCGCTATCCAAATAAGGATAACGGGCGAACGAAACAGAGTAAGATACTCTACAAAATTCCGCCACTCACACATGAAGTATGAGTTTGGGGTATGTAATTATAGTGAATGTTACATTGCTTTTGGGAATACAATGGAGCATTTTACACCTTGAGCTGTGTTTTGTATCCCATAAGGAAACTGATGTTTATCTAATATTTGTTTCACGATATATAATCCAAGACCACTACCTTGTACTAAACCATGTTTGCCAGGGTTTGCGCGATAGAAAGGCTCAAATAAATGAGCAAGTTTATCTTCATCAATTTGCGAACCTGTATTTAATACTTCTAATGCATAACCGTTTGGTTTTTCATAAAGTTTTACATATACATGCTGATGGTCAATTGTGTAATGAATTGCATTTGAAATGATGTTAAAAATAGCAGTTTGAATAAATGTAGGATCAGCTAAAACCTGTACATCTTGTTTAATGTTAGATTGAACATTTAATTGCTTTACAGATACGAAATAATCTACCTTCTTCATAACGTCCTCAATAATGTTAGTTAATGAGATAACTTTTAAATCTGGTTTAAATTGAGGGTTCTGTATTTTGGATAATTCCGACATTTTTTCCGTTAATATGTTAATGTCTTGCATCATTTCATAGGAACGTTTTAAATATTTATCTCTATCTTTATAAGCTCCAATCCCGTGAATCATGCCATCTAGCTGTCCCATAACGGCTGCGATTGGTGTTTTTAATTCATGGGATACCATAGACATAAATTCTTTACGAGATTGCTCTAATTGTTTTTCCTTTTTGAGCTCATTTCTTAAATCTTGATTGCTTGCATGTAAATTCTTCACAATATTTGGTACTTGTGAAGCGGCTACTTGCAAATTAAAATCTGTTTGATCTGTATTTTTGTTAAGTAGCTTTTTATCTGAGAAATCAAGGTTCATAATATCTTTTAAAGCATCGCTCATATATTGAAAAGGTTTGGCAATTAGTTTTGTATAAATTAAAGATCCGAGTAGTGATAATGCAAGCATTGTCGCGCCAATATGTGGAGCTAATTGCTGCAACGCATCTGCTAACTTTGGATTATCATTTGTATCATTTGTTTTACTTGCTGCATTTTGTGTATGTAAGGCATCATTATTAGCAGCTTTCTTTTCTGCTTCTATAGGCAGATTAGAAGTGCTATTTTTCCCCGAAAGATTTTGTGTATGTTCTTTTGCCTTTGCAGTTTGGCTAGGCTGCAAAAGGTGATTGATAGCCGTAGAAAGAGATTTATAATCTATAATAGAAGATTGGAAATTAGAAATGCTCCCCTTTGATACAGCTTTATTTTGCGTCGTTTTACTTTCGTCGTTTTGCTTATCTGAATCGGCCTGTTCTGTAGTCGGCGTTCCATTTTCTTTTGCAAAACGTTCTTTATCGTAGTTTGAAGCTAGAAAGTAAATCATTTGATAAAGACAAAGTGATAAAAGAATACAAAATAATAAGGTTTTGATGAAAATATTTTTGGTGATGTTGTCTTTGCTACGATTCGATTTTGTAGCCAATGCCTTTCACCGTTTTAATATAAGGAATTCCTAATTTTTTTCTTAAGTTTTTAATATGTGTATCTATAACTCTTACATCACCATAATGTTCATAGCCCCATACCTTATTCAACAAATCACTTCTTGATAATACTTTTCCTCGATTTTGCAGTAAAGTATAAATAATTTCAAATTCTTTTGTTGTCAATTCAATTTGATTACCATGAACATAAGCTGCATATGCTGTAGAGTTTAACATCAATTCATGGAATTGTAGTATAGTTGCAGCTTCTGCTTCCTTCGTTGCTGCCCTTCTTAATACAGCCTCTACACGCTTAATAAATACAGTGTAATGGAACGGTTTCGTAATATAGTCATCAATACCTAATTCAAATCCTTTAATTTCACTTTCTTCATTATGTAAGCCTGTTAACATAATGATTGGTACATCAGATTGTCCTCGCATAATTTTACAAATACTATAGCCATCTATATCTGGTAACATTACATCGAGGAGGACAAGATCGTATGAATTTTTTTGGAAAAGAAGAATACCTTCTGTTCCAGCACCAACTACATCAACGGTAAAGTTTTGTGCCATTAGAAATTCACGAATAAGTTCTTGTATATCTGGGTTGTCTTCAATCACCAGTATATGCGTCATAGTAACACCTCCTAAATAACGCTTTTTACTGCAATATTCGAATTCATCATTTTTCGAGTGACTCAGATTGTTTATACATATAATAAGCCCCCGCTATAAAATAATCATGAAGGTAGCAAGGGGAATAGTTTAGTGTTACTGAATAGTTCAGAATTACAGTAGTTCTATTATAGTATGTATTATAAAATTTATAAAATATTATAACTGTATAATTTTAATATCTACGTTTATCAATGTTTAGACATTAGCTAATCAAATCTATTCCTATTATATATGTAAATACAGTTGTTTTGCTACTGTAAATGAATAAATAAAATAAGCCAAGACATAAAATTCTTGGCTACACATAAATCTTGTTTTTAGGCTATTTTACAGTGACGGTAGCTTGCTGCTGAACGCGCTCAAATAACCAGTGTATATCATTGTTATACATACGAATACAACCAAGTGTTGTCCATTTGCCGATTGCTTGATTATTGTTAGTTCCGTGAATCGCATAAGTTGTTCCGTAAGTTCCTGCCATATTTAATCCAAGCCAACGGTCACCAAGTGGATTACGTGGATCGCCGCCTTTAATTTTGCCTGTATAATAAGGGCGGTTTTTAATTTTATTTACGATTTGAAAAGTGCCTTTAGGTGTAGGTGTTGCTGCTTTTCCAGTAGCGACAGTAAAACTTTTTATAAATTTTCCATCCTGATAATAATCCATTTTATTTAACTGAGTATCTACGATTAATTGATCTTTCGTTGTAGCTGCCTCTGTGCTAGCGAATGGAAGAGTTAAAAATCCTAATGATAATAGTGCGCTTAATAATAATTTTTTCATTGTTATTCTCCTTTTACTATCGTAATAGTCTTACATACAATGAAGTTGTAATCCTCGTAATGCTTTATTTACATTTTCATCTAATGTTTCAAAGAATGTAGTGATTTTGCTGTTATGTTTGTTGTTATCAATAAGTAATCTTTCATTTAATAAAAGCTCACCACGTAGTCCAAAACTTTGAACTTGAATATTTAGCTCATCTTCATTTTCAGAAATGATTGGTAAGAAATAGTGAAAAGCTTTTGTTGGAATGATGTAGCTTTTGCCAATCATGCTTTCTTGATTTGAATTAATCCATTTTTTCGTGACAATTTTAATATTCTTTTTTGAAACGATAAAAGATAGTGTTGTAGATTTTGTTAAACTTACGTCAAATTCACTTGTTTCACATATTTGTAAATTAAAAACGGTTTCATTTTGATGAGATTCAACATTTGTATTAATAAAATCGTGCATTTTATATGCTTCCATTTCGTATTCACCCTTTTTTCAATTTCGAAAAACGACTTATATTTATTCAAATTAATGCTTAGTCATATATTGGTTAAATTTTTCAACAAATTCCGATATAATCTTACAATACGTATATGAAGCTAATATGAAGTTAGCATGAGTTTGTGATGGTTTTTTATTGAGAACAAAATAAGAGAGGTTTTTTAGTGCTAAAAAATGGATGAAATCTGCATGTTATTAATGTACCTTTTCGCTATTTCGACTTAAAAAATGATTTTTACTATTTAATAAAGAACGAAAATCATTAGTGTGACCCTTACAAAAATGTAATAAAAATGTAAGCTATTGTGATAGTTATTTCGACAATTTTTTTATACAATAATAGTAAGAAGTTGTACGTGACTGAAAGGAGAGATGACATGGAATGGATTCATGAATTATTTCAGCAATACGGGTACTATGTTGTACTTGTCGGCTTGCTGTTAGAATATATTGCACTTCCGTTTCCGGGAGAGCCAACATTAGCATATGCGGGATTTTTAGCACATAAGGGTGATTTAAGTTTACCGATTTTAATTATTCTATCCTTTATTGGGACAAGTGTAGGAATGACGATTCAATACTTTTTAGGAAATAAATTAGGTATGCCTTTCATTCAAAAGTATGGAAAATACGTATTTTTAACACAAAGAAAAATTGACTTAACGAGAATGTGGTTTGATAAGTATGGGTACTTCTTAATTTTTATTGGTTTCTTTATTCCTGGTGTACGTCATTTCACAGGATACTTTGCAGGAATTATTAACTTACCATTCCGTCGTTTTACCATTACAATTTACTCAGGTGCTCTATTTTGGGTATCATTCTTCTTAATTGGTGGTTACTGGTTAGGTGGCAACTTACATGATATTTTTGGGGCGCTAGAAGGTCACATCGGTAAAATCATTTTTGGGGTGATTGTGATTGTAGCGGTTACGTTAGGTATTCGTTTCCGTAAGCAGTTAAAACGAGTATTACTACAAAACGCAAGTTAATATGAAATCCATTCTATGTCAAAATTTTGAAAGGCAGTGCAGACGCACTGCCTTTTTTATTTTATGTTCCATTTTATTTTTAATTTTCCTTTTAACTGGTGTCCGCTAACTATAATGTAGTAAGTTCCGGTCTTAATTGCTGCGAAATGGTATGTATTAGGGCCGACTGAAGCTAAATAATTTTCTTCCTCTTGAAACTCACTAGCCATTTTTACGTCTCCCATGTAGCCATCTGGATTTTCAGCTTGTGATTCAATGGTGAATTCTAATATGTCACCTCGTTTTAGCTCAATGGGGACTTTATGTTCACCACTAAAATGTTGAAAAGATGCTTCGAAAGAGTTATCTGTTATTGTTTCGACCCATTGCTCTTTTGATGTTCCAACCTTTTCTAAATCAATAAAGTTGATTGTGATAAATATAATAAGCATAATGCCTGGGACGACATATTGTATCCACTTAAATTTTGTTGCTATAACTATACATAAATAGAAAAAAAGAGAACATAATGCTCCAATTGATCCGAGGTACAAGAACTGTGTTAGACTAGCTTCTTTAAATATTAGGAAGGGAAGAAAAAATAAATAGCCGCAAAAAATATAAAGGAATAATGTCTTTAGTCTTGTATGTGTTTTTAATTTCAATTTATCGATGCAAATAGAACAAAAAATTGCATATGCAGCAAGAATAGGAACGAAGGGAACATATAGTAGTTCGCGTAATCCAGTTAAGAAACTATATAGTGTTGGTTGACTAGTTGTTAAGAGAAGCGTGCTAATAAGTAATAATAACAAGAAAGCTGCTGTAAGCTTAGTAAGAATGTAAGAAAAGGTAGATGTTTTCTTCATATGGAATCTCCTTTGTTTAATATTTCACATTCATTATATAGGTTATTTCTATCATAAGATATCCTTATTTTTGTCAATTATCATAGTCGTAATGACAATTATAATTGACAAAAATAAGGATATTATTTACAATTTTAATTAAATAAATGAAAAAGAGGGAAGACATGAAGCTTCAAAATCGAGTGAGGGAATTGCGAGCAAAGCATCGTTTATCACAAGGGGATTTAGGGAAAGCGATTGGATCATCGCGGCAAACGATTAGTTTAATCGAGCGTGGGGATTATGCGCCATCTATCGTATTGTCGTTAAAAATCGCAAAAATTTTCAACGTATCGGTGGAGGAAATATTTACGTTAGTAGAGGGGGAAGAGGACGATGAAGAGTAAGCAAAAAAAACAATTTGATTCTGTAGGGAAAATAGCATTAAGTATGCTGGGTGGTTTTTTAACGTCTTATATAGCTTTAAATTTACTCTCGGATGAACCGAGAAAATTATCATCCAATACATTTATAGGTATATGTACTATTTTTGGAATCTTAATGATGTACTACACTTGGAAGAATACACGTATGTTAGCAGAGGCACGCGATGAAGAAGAGAGCGTGCAAGGCAGAAAATTAGGCATTATAAGTATATATTTACGTGTAGGTGATATAGTTACGCAGGCATGGTTTGTATATGCAGTTATTACATGTAGACGTGCACTGTTGCAAGATACAAATGTTTCATTTGCGGTGTGGAATTTAGTAGCTTCTATTGCTTGTTTAACTACTGTAGTAATTATCGGACTCATAACAAAAAATCGTTATAATAAGCTATATCCTGAACAAGGTGTAACATATATGGAATCTATGAAAATGTGGACGAAAAACGCAGATGAAGGATTAAAGCACATTGTGCATGAGGCTGGATATAAAGCATATGAATTTACGAATACAATATTGGCATATGTATGGTGGGCTGCTGTTATATATACAGCTGCTAGTGATATCGATTTTGTGTTAATTGGTTTAATCTCATTTATTTGGATATTGCATCTCGGGAAGTTCATGTACGAAATGCAGAGAAAAATGATTTATTAAGGGGAGAAAAAGGTGGATATTTTAAGAAGGCCAGCTGGCTCAATGACAGTGGCGCTAATTCTGTCCATTTTATACGGAGTAATCCGAACTGGGAAATTAGAAGTAATTTTGAACCTGTGGACAATAGTTGGAATTGCATTGTTAGTGTTAGCCATTCATGAGCTAGGACATGTAGTATTTGGTGTAATAGGTGGTTTGACATTTAAATTTATAACAGTAGGACCCATTACTATTCAAAAAGAAAAAGGAAAATTACGCATTCGAGAAAATAAATTATGGGCGTACTTTGGAGGCGTTGCAACACTAGTACCACCTTCTATAGAGACACCGAATCTTTCGAAAAAATGGGCTTGGCTCACTTTAGGTGGACCGATTACGAATTTACTATTTGGTATTACTTTTGGTTACATATACATGGTAAGTTATTATCAATATCTTTTATATTTTTCCTTTTTCCATTTTGCAATCTTTGCGGTTACAATTGTGCCGATAAAAGGAACGCTTATGAGTGATGGGATGCAATTTCTTATTTTAATTAAAGATGATGAAAGAGCTAGAAATCATTTATATGAGATTCAAATATCGAGTGAGTTATTTAGTTATAAAAGACCGAAAGATTGGGATGAAAGATTAGTAGAACTTAGTGAGGAGAAAATAAAAGAGAATAAAGAGATAAGAGAGATAATGAGTAGGCTTATGCTTGTCTTTTTTGCTCGTGCAGATCAAGAGGGAATGGAAAGAGCGATACCGCATATAGAACGAATTGTTCAACTACCTGTAACGAAAGAAAATAAGTTTTTCGTTAGTAGTTTTCATAGTTGGTACCTTTTATATAAAGCACTTTATGAGATGGATAGTCTTTCTTTGCAAGAAGCAAAGGAACATGCAAAGGCCATTACAAAAATGGATCTAAACGGATATTACCGTACAAAAGGAATTATTAAATATTTAGAGGGCGATATGGAAGCATCCCGTACTTATATGAGGAAAGCTGATAAAGAATTAAAGAGCGCCGAGAAGAGTGAAATGGGATATTTACAATTAGAGAGAGAATGGTTTGAGCAGCTAAAGAAGAGAGTATCTTACGATGGGTGAGGTATCCTCTTTTTTCTATGTCATCTTATGCCGTTCCATAAACAGCCTAGGGCGAGTAAAATAAGATAAGAAGAGCGCAGCTTGGAGGAAGTAAATATGGAAATTTTATCAATTATTTTGATAGTCTTGCTCATTTATGTTGTTTTTAAAGTGGCATATGTAGCATTAAAGATACTCGCGATCCTATTAATTATCTTTTTAATCGTAGAGTTCGGCAGTAAGTTGCTTGGGGGATAGGGTATGTTGTACGTTTCGAGTGTCGAAGATTGTCGTTAAAACGATATTTTGTGCCGAATCGTTGATATAAGTGGAGAAACGATCGATATATTTGAAAAATCGTTGATATATTTAAGTGAATACGAAGTGGGGTATGTGGAAAAGAAGTTGCCGTTGGGTAGCTTCTTTTTATTGTGGTGACGGGGTATAGAGCATAAATAGGTTGCCGAAAATTGTCGGTAAGTCGATATAATGTGTCGAACCGTCGATATAATGAAAAAATCGCTGATATAAGTGGAGAAATCGCCGATATATTTGGAGAATCGCTGATATATTACGGTAGATACTAACCGGGGTATGCAAACCAACATAAAAAAGCTGGAAGAATTCCTTCCAGCTTAAGAGTTACTTTCAATTTGGCGACCGCTATCTTCTTCATTGTCTTGTAATAGGTTGAATACGTCTGCTAAGCAGAATGCAATGAACCAAGTCCATAGACCGTGGAAGAAAGCTGAGCTTAATTGAAGTGGTAATGTATAGTTTGTCATTGAGTAGGAAATACATCCACCAACGATTCCGATCATTGTTAATAACATTGTTTTTTGAGCATTTTCTTCTGGATTGAAGAGGAAGTAAATGTATCCGCCTAAAATTGAAGCGCTTACAAGTGTTTCGATTCCATTAAAAATGATATTCTCTCCAAGCTGAGTGTTTGTCCAGAAGCAGATTGTTCCGCCGATAATAGCAAACAGGACAGCTATTGTATATCGTATATATTGATTCATATGTTCATCTCCCTATGTAATAAGATGATTTGGAAGTCAAAAAGGTAGGTATAGTATATTGAAGTGAGTTTTAATTGTACGTATCTTTTTATAAAAAGATCATTGAAGAGTAACTAAGATGATCGGTTGTTTAAACCGTTACGTGTATGGTGTCTGAAATATACCCGACTGCTCGTTTCTTTTTGCTTGTAAAATAAGAGAAACTTCCAAGTCTATATACTCTTTTTTTGTGAGTCTGCTTTCATTATAACACATTTAGGGACATAATAATAGAATTATCTGATTTTGTAATAAGTGTAAAAAATAAAAAGCGCAAGGAAATACCATTAACGGTGCAGTTTAGTGGAAGAAGGACTTTAATTTATTATGATGAAATATGTAATTAAGGTGAGATCTAAGAATGAGGCTTAAATACTATAAAAAATGTTTTATAGCATGAATGTAAGGGAGGAGAGCTAACTTGGAGTTCACAACAGAAAGATTAATAATTAGACCTTTTAAGAGTACTGATTTACAGGATGTATTTGCTATTTATAATAGTGATGATACATGTAAGTTCCTATTACATAATAAGTGGACTCATGAAGACATGCAGAAAAGATTTAATAAGAAGCTAGCAAATAATGTACTTACTAAAGAATCAATATTAAGTTTGGCAGTTATATATAAGGCTAAAGTAGTTGGTGATTTATCCGTATGGTACACAAATATGAAAGACACTGTTGAGATTGGTTATAGTTTTTCAAATGAAGTAGCTGGGAGAGGTTTGGCAACAGAAGCAGTAAGTAGTTTAGTATTGAAATTATTTAATGAATGTAATGTACATCGTATACAGGCTAATCTTGATGCACGTAATACAGCTTCACAAAAATTGTGTGAACGAATAGGCATGAGAAAGGAAGCACATTTCATACAAGATTTTTGGAATAAGGATGAATGGACAGATAGTATTGTATATGGAATGCTATCCTCCGATTTGTAGTAATAAACTTAGTGATTTTATTATGCTAAAAGGTGCGTTAGTTGAATAACAAAGGGCATAACATATTATATATGACTAATATGTTATGCCCTTTAATTTATTACCCTTTTTTATATACGTTTGAAACGGCCGACAATTTCAACTGTTTCAGTAATGTTCATAAATGCTTTGTTATCCACTTGACGGATAATACGTTTCATTTCGCCTAACTCATAGCGAGTCACGACAGTGTAAATCATTTTTTTCTTATGGTTTGTATAGCCGCCGACAGCGTCTACCATTGTCACCCCGCGTATACCGTGATGTAGTAGTGCGCTTTTTATTTCCTCGCCTTTTTCTGTAATAGTCATTATCGTTAATTTAATATGTTTCGTATGCACAGCGTCGATAACTTTGCTGACTACAAATCGACTAATTAACGTATAAAGTGTAATATCCCAACCGAAAATAAAACCTGCTGCTACAAGTAAGATTAAGTTGAATACAAATATGATTGCTCCAATTGAAACATCTCGATATTTCGCTACAATCAATCCAACAACATCAAAACCACCTGTTGAAGAAGCAAATCGGAATATAATTCCTGAAGCTGCTCCGCAGATAACACCACCGAATACAGAAGAAAGTAAAATATCGTCTGAAACTTGGTGTACCGGGATAATGTTCATCGCTAACGATGATACAGCTACAAAGTACGCTGTTAAAAAGGTTGTCTTCTTGCCTAAGTAAAAGTGACTTAAAATAAGAAGAGGAATGTTTAGTAAAAAGATAAGTGCACCGATATTGTAGTGCATTAAATAACCGATAATCATCCCTACACCAGCGAACCCACCGCTAATCATATTATGCGGGATAAAAAACATATTCATAGAAATTGCATACAAAATAGAAGCTATAAAAATAACAACCAACTGTATTATAAATTCTAAGTGAAATGTTTTCGCTGCTGGGAAGGATAAAAAGGCGGTGTCGGGAACGTAATCGGCGTCTCCTAGTTGACCCATAGTATGTTTCATCTCCATATTCATTTTTGATTACAAGAAGAGAATAAAGGTTTTTTCAAAAACTGGCAATAGTTTTATTATAATGCAAAAATTTTATAAATTTCTAATAAATCAAGCCTATTCATTGATGTGTGTGAATATACTAAAGAAAGCGAATACAATGTTTCTTAATTATTATTTTCTTGAGAAAATATGCAAAATGCTTTTTTTGAAAATAAAAGGAAATAGAGAATGTTTGCCGAATGTGCTAAAATGACCTTATTAAGGATGTGAAGCGATGGAATTTTTATTGCAGGATGCAATTCTATATATATCGTTTGTAACGACAGCACTTTGTTTATTAGAAGTTTTCT
Source organism: Bacillus thuringiensis (assembly GCF_001595725.1). Classification (GTDB taxonomy): domain Bacteria; phylum Bacillota; class Bacilli; order Bacillales; family Bacillaceae_G; genus Bacillus_A; species Bacillus_A thuringiensis_K. The sequence continues at coordinate 4,791,413 of NZ_CP014282.1, read as the reverse complement.
TCCTTGCTAACGTTTCTCGCTTTGTGCGTCAGCAAGCATCGAGCGGTAGACAAAGAGCTTTTGCGTTAGTTGATACATGTGAAGATAGTGCAGGAAATGTACCGCTATTTTCTATTTTTTATAAATATGGAATGATTCGTTCTGTACGCAGACAAGAATCAAGTGAAGAGAATGACGAGGTCGGTCCGTATACACCAATGTTTCGCTAAATAATTACGAAACATTGGAGGAATGAACATGTTAAAATCATACCGAGCTGTGCTCGTTAGTTTATCATTATTACTTGTTTTTGTTTTATCTGGTTGCAGTAATGCGGCCCCAATTGATGCACATAGTACTGGGATTTGGGATCATTATTTTGTATATCCAATCTCGTTTATGATTCAATTTGTTGCGCATCATATATCTGGAGCTAGCTTTGGGATTGCCATCATTATCATGACGCTCGTTATTCGTTCAGCCATGATTCCATTAGCTGTTTCGCAATATCGCAGCCAAGCGAAAATGAAGAAAATGCAACCTGAATTGCAGAAGCTAAAGAAAAAATACGGTGATGTAAGTAAAGATCTTGAAAAACAAAAACAGTATCAAAAAGAAATGTCAGAACTAATGAAATCAGGCGGTTGGAATCCACTTGCTGGTTGCTGGCCAATTTTTATACAAATGCCGATTTTCTCTGCTTTGTATTATGCGATTAGCCGAACAGAAGAGATTCGCACATCTTCGTTTTTATGGGTGAACTTAGGACATGCAGATCCATATCATATATTACCGATTATTGCAGCGTTAACGACATTTATTCAAATGAAAGTTTTCCAATCTAATATTACACCTGGAGAACAAGTACAGATGCTAAAGATGCAGCAAATTATGATGCCGGCAATGATTCTATTTATGGGGTTTGCGGCGCCATCAGGACTTGTATTGTACTGGATAACAGGTAACTTATTTACAATGACACAAACAATTGTATTAAGAAAAATAATGGAACGTGAAGAGTTACAATTACAAAAAGCATAGAGAAACACCGCTCATCACGAGCGGTGTTTTTTATTTGAATCGTTAAGGAAATTTTAAGGAACCAACATTACTATAGGTGATGTATACGAAAGTGTACATGCTTTAGAAATATGAAGGAGGAAATTTCCTATGAAGAAGAAAACAGTTGGGTATTTAGCGATTGCAGGTGCTTTATCATTCGGAATCATTGGAGGAGTCGGTATTCCGGCATTCGCGGCAACGAATACTCCAGCAACAGATCAGCCTGCAAAAACGGCGAAAAAGGATTTGGATGACGCTACAAAACAAAAAGTAAAAACAATTATGGACGATACAAAGAAACAGTTAGAGGAACTAGGTGTAAAGCTTCCGGAGAAAGAAAAACGTAAAGACATGTTCGCAGGATTAGATGATCAAACGAAAGAAAAAGCGAAGTCAATTTTAGAGCAAGAGAAATCTGGAAAATTAACGCATGAGCAAGCAAAAGAGGAATTAACAAAGATAGGTGTGAAAATGCCGGAGAAAGGTAAGCATGGAGACATGTTTGCAGGATTAGATGCACAGGCGAAAGCAAAAGTGAAGTCGATTTTAGAGCAAAAGAAATCTGGAAAATTAACGCATGAGCAAGCAAAAGAGGAATTAACAAAGATAGGCGTGAACATGCCGGAGAAGGGTAAGCGTAAAGACATGCTTGCTAACTTAGATGAAGCAACAAAGAAAAAAGCAAAGTCTATTTTTGAACAAGAAAAGTCCGGAAAATTAACGCATGAGCAAGCAAAAGAAGAATTAACAAAACTAAGTGTAAAACTTCCAGAGAAAGAGAAGCATGAAGATATCTTTGTGGGATTAGTTGAAGCAACGAAAACAAAAGCAAAAGCGATTTTAGACAATGAAAAGAAACAATTAGAGGAATTAAATGTGGATCTTCCGCATCATAAAGTGAAACTTTAATCAGTGGTGCATTTCCACTGATTATTAGCCCTCACCAATCGGGCTTTTACGGGGCAAGTTTTTTTATGAAAAAAGAAGATAAATAATGGATTTATGTATCTTTCGTGGGGCAACCGGAAGGTACGTGCGAGGACCGATTTCTACTTATAGAAATCGGTCTCTTTTAATGATTCAATAAAATTCTTTTCATTGTTAGTATGTATCCGAAGACGCAGTAGAAGATTGCAAAACCGATAAACACTTCCGTATATTGATATTTACCCAATACGTAGAAGGAACCAGCTGGTATAATAGCTACCGCTAAAATGCTATAACCAGGATACTTGTGCCGATGCATGATAGCGAATAGAACAGAGAGACATGTAGCGATGATACAAAAGACAGCAATCATTATTGATGCACCTCCTAAATGGATTATACCATTTTTAGGGAAATAGAGAAGTTTTGTATCTTCTGTTATAATATAAGAAGAGAATTCTTTCTTATGTTATATAAAAAATATATTGATTTTTTATAACAATTCAATATAATGAACAATAACTACAAAATTCGACATCAAGAAGTGATGATGAGGACACGATCAATTTTTTACGATTCTCAGAGAGGGAAGCCTTTGGCTGTGAGCTTCCTAATACGGAAAAATAGATTACCACCTCTGAACTGCAGCAGTGAACGAATATCTAGTAATTGCTTGCCGGCAAAAACCGTTATTTAGACTTGAGAAATTGGTGAAGTGTGTTACTTTACGAATTGAAACAAGGGTGGAACCACGAATACAACACTCGTCCCTTTTTTAGGGAGGAGTGTTTTTTTATTTCATTTTTGCATCACACTAGGATTGGAAGGAGGATACGCAGCATGCATCATGATGAGAAGAACAAAATTGGTTTAACAGTAGCACTTTCTATCGTAGTAGGAACGATTATTGGATCTGGTGTGTTCATGAAGCCAGGGAGCGTATTAGATTACTCGGGAAGTTCTAATATGGCCATTCTTGCTTGGGTAATTGGTGGTCTATTGACGCTAGCGAGTGGTTTAACAGTAGCTGAAATTGGAGCGCAAATCCCGAAAAATGGTGGTTTGTATACGTATTTAGAGGAGATTTACGGAAGTTTTTGGGGATATTTATCAGGTTGGATGCAAACAATTGTTTATGGACCTGCTATTATCGGAACATTAGGCTTATACTTTAGTTCTTTAATGATTAATTTTTTCTATTTAGATAAAGCATGGAATTTACCAATCGCAATTGGAACGGTTGTGTTCCTTGGCGTTGTAAATAGTATGGGAACAAAATACGGAGGTATCGTTCAAACAATCACGACAATTGGGAAGATGATTCCGATTGTGTTAATTGTTGTGCTAGGTTTTTGGAAAGGGAATAGCGATATCTTTAACGTAGTTGTGCCGATATCGGAAAATCAAAGTATCGGTATGGCAATTTTAGCAACGTTATTTGCTTATGACGGCTGGATTTTACTTGCTTCAATTGGCGGGGAAATGAAGAATCCAACAAAGTTATTACCGAAAGCAATGACAGTTGGGATTTTAATTGTAACAGCTGCATACGTATTAATTAACTTGGCGTTATTAAATGTATTACCAGCAGCGAAAATTGTAGACCTTGGAGAAAATGCAACAGCGACAGCTGCCGGCATGCTACTTGGAGAATATGGCGGGAAAATTATTAGTATCGGTATTATCGTTTCTATTTTCGGTTGTTTAAATGGAAAGATTTTAACGTTCCCACGTATCCCGATGTCGATGGCAGAACGTGGACAACTTCCATTTGCTAAGTTTATTGCAAAGGAAAGTCCAAGATTTAAAACACCAGCAAATGCGATTACTGTTGAAATCATTTTAGGAATTATTTTAATGATTATTAGTGATCCAAATAAGCTATCTGAGATTTCCGTATTCATTATTTATATTTTCTATGTGATGACGTTTATTGGTGTCTTCATTTTAAGAAAACGTAATAAGAATAAAGAGCGTGCATATAGTGTACCGTTATTCCCAATCGTACCAATTGTTGCGATTTTAGGTTCACTTTTTGTAATCGGTAGTGCGATTATTAACGATCCAGTAAGTTGTTTTTTATCAATTGGAATTGTATTTACGGGACTTCCGGTGTATTGGTACTTGAATAAGAAGAAAGAAACAGAATGATGGAAGGGTAGGCGTATAATACGCCTACCTTTTTTACTGCAAAAAAATTATACTTGCGTCCACTTTCTATTTTGGTTACTATAGTCGTAGTAACCAAAATAGAAAGCGTGGGGAAAGACTTGAATTTTCGTGTTTATATTTTAGCTATCGCGGCTTTCGTAGTCGGAACGGTTGAGTTAATTATAGGAGGAACGCTCGATTTAGTTGCCAATGATTTAGGAGTATCTATTAGCGCAGCTGGTCAGCTTATCACAATATTTTCGGTAGTATTTGCTTTGTCAGGTCCAGTTTTATTAGCTGTGACAGGGAAGTTTGAAAGAAAAACATTGTATGTTGGAGCATTATCGATTTTCTTAATCGGAAATATCATTTCGGCATTTAGTGTAAATTACGGAATGTTAATGTTCTCAAGGGTTATTTGTGCGGCAAGTGGTTCATTAATTATTGCACTATCGGTAACACTTGCTTCTAGTGTAGTGGAACCGCATTTTCGTGCGCGTGCAATTGGAATCATTTTTATGGGGATTAGCGGATCACTCGTACTTGGAGTACCGCTCGGTCTTGTGCTCGGAAATGCATACGGATGGCGTGCGCCATTTGTATTAATTTCGATATTAACAGTTATGGCTATTGCTTGTATTTCATTGTTCTTAACGAAAGTACCACCGACATCGGTATTATCAATAAAAGAACAACTTGCTACTTTAAAAGATAAAAAAATTGTAAGTGCACAGTTAACATCCTTTTTATTTTTAACGGGTCATTTAACACTATATGCATATTTAACGCCTTTCTTAAAGGATGTCATGCATGTTGAAGCAAACTGGATTAGTGTGTTTTACTTCATTTTCGGAATCGCAGCAGTAATTGGCGGCGGATTTGGTGGATGGCTTGCTGATAAATGGGGGTCGAAGAAAAGTATTATCTCGATTATTATCGTATTTGCATGTGCAATCTTCATGTTGCCATTAATGACATTCTCATTCCCGCTCTTCATCATTATGATGGGACTTTGGAGTATGCTGAGCTGGGCGATTTCACCAGCACAGCAAAATTATTTAATTGAAATTGCACCGGAATCAGCTGGTATTCAGCAAGGTTTAAATAACTCTGCGCTTCATTTAGGAATTGCACTCGGTTCAACAGTAGGTGGAGTTGTTATTGAAAAATCATCTGTTATATATAACGCTTGGGTAGGCGGTGGCTTTATTATATTAGCACTGCTTTGCGCGATTTTCTCGATTACGAGAGGACGCTCTACTCAGTTTGCGAAAGAAGAATCTATCGTTTGATAGGTTCTTTTTTTATTTGTAAAAAATTGCAGGTTTTAGTAGAGAAATGGAGAAAGGGTGTATAGCGAGGTGAGGTATATGTATACGAATTTTTCAATTATTGGTCTTCTAATTTCGATACTTCCGTTGTTTCTTATTATTCTTGCACTTAGATGGGTTCGTTTCATCTATAAAAATTCAGAGAAACAGGTAGAGCAAAATGAGAAAATCATTGAGCTGTTGATGGAGATAAAGGAACAAAACGAAAAGGAGTCTAAGTGAAAAACTAGACTCCTTTTTATTATTTAATTAGTATCTTAATTTCATTAACAAACTCTTAATTTCCTCATCTTCCATAAAGAGGTCATGGTGTTTCTGGGTAATCTTTGCAAGTGCAACGTCGTGATAGAAAAATTCTGTAAAGAACTTTACGAATGGTTGTGACATTGTTTTCATCGCTTGCCATGACTCTTGTTCTACGCCAGCAAATAAAATTTCACGATCGTCAACGATGAGTAGCAAATAGCGCTCTAATGCATTAGGTTCTTCAGCTGGGATTAGAAAATGCATGTTTTCTAAGTCTGTTTCTACTTCTCCAACAATAAGGGATTCAATTTTAACACCTTGTTTTGCTTTTTGTTCTAGTAAAGGGAGATATTCTAAAAGAGTATCATTCCAAGCTGAAATACGGATTGATTCTTTTGCACTTTCAATGAGTTCTTTACTTTGAACTCGAATAGAAGATTGCATTTTTAAGCTCCACACACGGTCATCTGTAAAAGATTTTTTTGATATATTTGTTTCCAGTTCTTTAATATTTGATTGGAATTCTGTCGTTAATTTTTCAATTGCTAGCTTTAGTGGTAATGCTGTATACAATTTTTTCTTTTCTGAAACAGAATCCATTACCATTCCTTTATCGATTAGGCGTGCTAGCACTTCATATATTTTTGCTTTTGGAACACCTGAATGCTTCACAATTGTTGTAGCATCTAATGGTTCATTGCTTGATACGACAACTTCATAAGCTTGGCTTTCATATTGTGAGAAACCGAATTTTTGTAACATAGTTACCTCCGAACGAATGAGATTATATTTTAAGGATAATGAACTATTTGTTTTTGCACAAGTGGTAGTCCGTTTTCTAATTGTATTAAGGTGAGAATTAATTTCAATTTTTTAATTTTATCCATTATACTTAATATAATGATTAATAAGATTTTAGTTTAATGCGAAGGGGATGCTAGGGGGAAGATGTTAAGAAGTTTACGTTTAAAAATTGCGGTAGTGTTTTCAGTACTTATTTCTATGATGTTCGTAATATTGGGTACAGCTGTGTATCAATTACAGAAAGAAAAGGAAGTGCGTTCCTTAGACGAGTATTCTCAAAATGCGATGGATCTTGTGACAGAGCAACTTACGACATTTGTTCAAAGAACGGATGAAGATATGGGGTATTATGCGAACAGTGAGATGATTCGTAATATGCTTCAAGGTGGGGTTACTCCAGAAGAGGAAGCTTTTTTAACGAAAGAGTTTGCAGAGTATAAAAAGAATCATCCTGGTATTTTAGATTTATATATTGGTACGAAAGATAAAAAAACATTAAGTGCCAATCTTGCTGAAGGTGGGCAAGTGCCAGAAGGATACGATCCAACGACAAGACCATGGTATAAAGATTCAGAGGCTGATGTAAAAAAGGTCCACTGGGGACAACCTTCTTATGAAATTGCAACAGGAAAGTTAAGTGTAGGTGTTTCTAAAGCAATTACAGCTCAAGATGGGTCTGTATTAGGTGTTGTTGCGATGGATGTATCGCTTGGGACGATTCAGAAGTTGCTTCACAATATTCAATACAATAATGACGGAGAAATGTTTATTATAAATGATAAAAATATGGCTCTTGTTTATCCAGAAAAGATAGGGAAAGATGTTTCTAAAGAGCCACTTATAAAGAGCTTAAATAAAGAGGTAACAAAATATGCGGTCACTACAATAAAAGGTGAAGATGTAGTTGTTTATAGTCAATCATTTGATACGATGAAATGGACGATAGGAATCTTTTATCCGAAAGAAACGATCGATGGGCTATTAAATAGTACAAGAAATACAGTTATTATAATGGCATGTATTAGTTTATTAGTTGGAATCGTAGCTTCCTACTTGTTCTCAAGAAGATTAGCAAGACCACTGCAACTATTAAAGAATCACGTGCAAAAAGTAGCAGAAGGCGATTTAACGCTGCGAATGAAAGTGACAAGTAAAGATGAAGTTGGAGAGTTGACTAAGCACTTTAATGATATGGTTGAACAAATGAATGAAATGGTAAGTAAAATTAAAAACAGCGTATCAACGGTGCAACAATCAACGAATAGTTTACATTATTTAACGAACGAAACAGTAGCAGCTAGTAGAGAAGTGTCAGGAGCAATGGATGATGTGAGCGGAGGAGCTTCTACTCTTGCGAATAGTGTGGATGAAGTTTCAGCTCAGCTCGAAAATATGGCGGAGTCAGTGGAACAAATGAACAGCTCTGTTGATGAAATAAAAGGAGTGGCTGGCAAAGCGGAAGAGGCATCTAAGCAAGGATTAAATACAATGAGGAATTTAATCCGTACGAGGGGACAATCATCTTCAATTGTTGTTCATACAGAAGAAGCATCGGGTAAGTTAGAACAAAGAGTTGGATCTATTCAAAATGTGGTTGAGCTTATAAAAGGTATTTCGGATCAAACAAATTTACTTGCTTTAAATGCTTCGATTGAAGCTGCCCGTGCAGGTGAGCAAGGTAAGGGATTTGCGGTTGTTGCTGAGGAGGTTCGTAAATTAGCGGAACAATCAAAAGAGGCAACTGGAGAAATCACAACGATGATTGGTGATGTGCAAGTAGAAGTAAAAAGAGTTGTAGAAGTTGTAAGTAAATTGAAAGATATTGCAGATGTGCAAAATAAAGTGACGACAGAGGCGGAAATAGAGTTCCGGACAATTATGTCAGTTGTAAATACGATTAGTACTTCAGTTGAAAAAATTGTAGCAGAGGTACATAACATAGGTTACGAGCAAGGGGAAATTACAGCGGTAATGCATACAATTGCTGGTACGAGTCAAGAAAGTGCAGCTGTTTCTGAAGAGGTACATGCTGCAACGGAATCACAGGTGAATCATTTAGAAAAGGTAGCTCACACGATGGAAAGTTTGACAGAACATATGAGAGATTTAGAAAGATTAGTCGAGCAGTTTAAAGTGGAAGAGTAACATATTAGTAAAATGAAGAGGATTTCGGTAAAATAGACAATGGATATATAAGAAACGATTATAGGAGGAAGACTACTATGGCAATTGTTGATGTATCGATTATTCCAGTAGGAACAGGTAATCCAAGTGTTAGTGAATATGTAGCAGAAGTACAAAAGGTGCTAGAGAAAAATGCGGATCGTGTGAAGTATCAATTAACACCGATGAATACAATTATTGAAGGAGATCTTCCTGTCATTCTAGAAGTAATTCAACAAATGCATGAAGTTCCATATACGAAAGGTGCACAGCGTGTTGCAACAACTATTCGTATTGATGATCGTCGTGATAAAGTAAGCACAATGGAGAAAAAATTAAACTCTGTTCGATCAAAATTATAAGAAAAAGCAGCGATCTTCGCTGCTTTTTTCATATAGGAGGTAAATAAGATGAGTGAAAAGTTTAATGAACAATTTGACGGGTTGTTAGAGAAATACACGGAACTATTACTTGGAGAGAGCAATGAAGAGAGAAAAGAGCAGGTGCAGAAGTGGGCGCTTTATTCTTACATAGCGAAGACAATGCCAGCTTTAGTAAAGCATTGGAATGAGACATATCCAGATGCGAAAGAAGAGATGGTGCAGTTAATTACAGATATTAAAAGGCTGAATGAAGAGAAGGAAATGAGCAATAAAAAAACTTGAGGGAAATATAATCGTAAGTTTTCTGTATTAATATCCTTATATAATTTACATGGAATATAAAGGATTTTATAGGCATGTCGAATATTTTCGGTATGCCTATTTTTGCCCTAGTAAACCCATTTTTTCTAAATGTCGAAAAATATTCCCTTCATATTTGTATGCGAGAATATAGGTTTTTAAATGTTTTTATAGTATTTTATAAATTATCTAAATAATTATTTGTATCCAATAATTTTAAACAATGATATAATTTTGAAGAGGGGTAAAAAACAGATAAATTACAGTCATAGGGGTGAATTACATGGAACAATTAATGCGAAATTCGTTTCTTTTCTTATCTAAAAATAAAGCGCTAACAAAACTGGCTAAAAAGTACGGTTTACGCTTTGGTGCAGGTCGCTTTGTCGCAGGGGAGACAATTGAATTAGCGACAGCAGCTATTAAACAATTGAACAAGCAAGGACTTTGTGTAACAATCGATTATTTAGGGGAATTCGTTGATAATGAAGCAGAAGCAAATGAAATGGCTAACCAATCGATTGAAGCGATCCGTGCAATTGGAAGAGAAGGTCTTGATTCGCAACTTTCTTTAAAGATGACTTCTATGGGATTAGATATCTCTGATGAAATCGTAATGAACAATATGCGCCGTATTTTAGAAGCTGCAAAAGAAAATGGGGTGTTCGTTACAATTGATATGGAAGATTATACACGCTGTGGTAAAACAATTGATATCTTTAAACAATTAAAATCTGAATACGATAATATTGGTACTGTTATTCAAGCTTACCTATATCGTACAGAAAAAGATATGGAAGAATTAAATGCGTATAATCCTAATTTACGTCTTGTAAAAGGTGCTTATAAAGAACCTGAAGAGGTAGCATTCCCGGATAAGAAAGATGTAGATGACAATTATAAAAAGATTATTAAAATGCACTTATTAAATGGAAATTATACTGCGATTGCTTCACATGATGAAGCGATTATTGAATATACAAAAAAACTTGCTGAAGAACACAACATTCCAAGGGATCAATTTGAATTCCAAATGTTATATGGTATTCGTAATGAGCGTCAACTTGAGCTAGTAAAAGAAGGTTACAAAATGCGTGTTTACGTACCTTATGGAAACGACTGGTATGGCTACTTCATGCGTCGTCTAGCAGAGCGTCCAGCAAACGTTGCGTTCGTATTAAAAGGTATGGTTAAAAAATAACCAAGGAGAAAATACTCCTTGGTTATTTTAATTGCTGAAATGCATAATGTGCCATTTTCTTCGTATCAGGATATAGTTGCGCCCGAGTAGAAGATAATACGACGTTAATGACGCGTTTACCATCTTTTTCATCGACTGTTACGACTGTATATTTGCCAAGTGCTGATAGACCGCTTTTACTTCCAATCGCATATGGATCGTCATATAGTTCTTCTCGTCCATAGTTTGCGATGTTTGGAGAGCGTTCTGAAGTATGTAGAGTTGTACGTGTTGAATTCATATATTCTAAAACAACTGGATACTTTAATGCTTCTTTCGTAATCATAGCAATGTCATATGGTGATACTTTATTTCCAATCGCATCAGCACCACTTGCGTTCTTGAAAGTCGCATGCTTTGTACCAAGTTCCTTCGCTCTAGCATTCATCATTTTCACAAATTCATTTTTTGATCCTGCGATATGTTCTGCAATTGATTCAGCTATTGGATCTGCACTAATGATAAGCATAAGTTTTAATGCCTCATCACGTTTTAATTTTTCTCCAGCACGAAGTTTAATTTTCTTACTTTGACTTTCTGTTTTAATTGCATTTTCTGTAACTGTAATTTCTTCATCTTCTTTTACATTCTCTAGTAAAAGAAGGGTTGTCATCATTTTGGCTATACTAGCCGGATAAGAGCGTTCGTCTTCACGTTTCCCATACAAAATTTCACCTGTGTCTGCATCGATTGTAATGGCGTATTGCCCAGTAATGTTAGGTTGATTAACTCTTACAGCTTGTTGCCTTTGTGCATAAGAGAAGAAAATCATCCCTGTAAATAGTGTAGCAATCATTACAATCATAACTATTGTTCGTTTCATCATCGGTCCCTCTTTTGTTTTCCATATGTACAAATAAATTGGGCAGAAAAAGCAGCCATTAATCATTATGCCACGTTCTCTGCCCAAAAATATAGCGTTATTTTTCGCCCATATTATGCTTCTTATATTGTTGGTTGTTACCTTGGCGTCCTTTTTCAACACCGTGATTATGCGGACCTGCGTTTCCAGTTACACTAGCTGCACTAATTCCAGCCTTTGAAGGGTTCTTCTTAAGTTTTGCCATATATATTCCTCCAGTTTCGTCAGATTATAAAAAGGAAAAGTGCATTTAAACAAAGAAAATACACATGTATAGCATAACCAAATGAAAGAAAAATATTTATTTCAGAAAATTTTATCAATAAATATATTGCGAAAATTTAAACAGTATCATATATTTATTAGTAGAGGCTCACTCATTGATTGCGACTTATGTCGAAAAATTGAATGAGCATTCATTCAAGAATAGGGGGAGAATTGGATGTTCCAAATTAAAAAGGCTGCTGTTCTAGGTTCAGGCGTAATGGGTTCGGGAATTGCGGCACACTTAGCTAATATTGGTATTCCGACATTATTGCTTGATATTGTACCACCTGCGCTTACGAAAGAAGAAGAAGCGAAGGGACTTACATTAGAACATAAAAGTGTGAGAAATCGTTTTAGTAATACGGCTGTGCAAAAATTATTAAAGCAAAAACCAGCTCCTCTGACAGTGAAAGGAAATCTAGCACTGATTGAAGCAGGTAACTTAGAAGATGATCTTGAGCGTCTAGCTGATGTAGATTGGATTATTGAAGTAGTAGTTGAAAACTTAGAGATTAAAAAGAAATTATTTGAAAAAGTAGACGCTGTTCGTAAACCGGGTTCTATTGTCAGCTCGAATACGTCAGGCATCTCAGTTGAAAAAATGGCAGAAGGTCGTTCAGACGACTTCCAGAAACACTTCTTAGGCACACACTTTTTTAACCCACCACGATATTTAAAACTTCTAGAGGTAATACCGACGAAAGAAACAGATCCACAAGTATTAAGCTTCATGAAACTATTTGGCGAAGACGTTCTTGGAAAAGGCGTTGTTATCGCAAAAGACACACCAAACTTTATTGGAAACCGCATCGGTACGTACGGTTTACTTGTTACTCTTCAAGAGATGGTAAAACGCGGCTATAGTATTGGGGAAGTTGATTCTGTAACAGGCCCACTTATTGGTCGTCCGAAGAGCGCAACGTTCCGCACATTAGATGTTGTCGGCTTAGATACATTCGTACACGTTGCAAATAACGTATATGAAAATGTGCAAGAAGAAGAGCGTGATGTATTTAAAGTACCAGCTTTCATGCATGAAATGCTTGAGAAAAAATGGCTTGGAAGTAAAACGGGTCAAGGCTTCTTCTTAAAACAAGGGAAAGAAATTTTAGAGTTAAACCCTAAAACGATGGAATACGAAGCGCGTAAAAAATTAAAAGCTGCATCCGTAGAGTTAAGTAAACAAGAAAAAGGATTAGCGAATAAATTGAAAGCGCTTGTATACGCGAAAGATCGTGCAGGAGAGTTGTTATGGAACATCATTACACCAACTCTTTTATACTCTGCAAAACTTCATAAAGAAATTGCTGACGATATCGTTGCAATTGACCAAGCGATGAAGTGGGGCTTCGGCTGGGAGCAAGGACCATTTGAAGTGTGGGATGCAATCGGTGTTGAAAAATCTGTTCAAAAGATGGAAGAAAACGGCGTAGTTGTTCCTACTTGGGTGAAAGAAATGTTAGAGAAAGGTTTCACTACTTTCTATAAACATGATAACGGCGATAGCTACTATTACGATAATGGCGAATATAAGCTAATCGAGCGTAATAAAAAAGCAATTTCTCTTAAGCAATTAAAAGCGAAAAATGGTGTATTAAAGAAAAATAGCGGAGCGAGCTTAATTGATTTAGGCGACGGCATCCTTTGCTTAGAATTCCATTCGAAGAGCAATGCAATCGGTATGGATATTACGCAAATGATTAACTATGCTGTTGATGAAGTAGAAAAAAATTATAAAGGTCTTGTTATCGGTAACCAATCGAAGAACTTCTGCGTTGGTGCGAACTTAGCGATGATCTTAATGGAAGCACAAGACGACAATTACTTTGAAATTGAGTTGGTTGTGAAAAACTTCCAAGATGCAATGACGAAAATTAAGTACTCTTCTAAGCCAGTTGTAGCAGCACCATATGGTATGACGCTTGGCGGAGGTACAGAAGTTTGCTTACCAGCAGCTAGCATTCAAGCTTCTAGTGAAACGTATATGGGCTTAGTAGAAGTTGGTGTTGGCTTAATTCCTGGCGGAGGCGGTAATAAAGAGCTATACATTAAACACTTAAATAAAATGCCAAATGGTGTAGAGTTTGACCTGCAAAAAGTTGCGAATAAAGTGTTCGAATCTGTAGCGATGGCGAAAGTTTCTACATCAGCCCAAGAAGCTGTATCGAACAACTTCTTAGGCGATAAAGACGGTATTAGTGTGAATGGTGATCACTTACTATATGATGCGAAACAGAAAGCACTTGCTTTATATGAAGCTGGTTATAAAGCACCGATTCGTAAAAAGATACCAGTTGTTGGTGAAACAGGATATGCAACTCTTGTACTTGGTGCAGAAGCAATGCATTTATCAGGTTACATTTCTGAACATGATCTTCACATTGCGAAGAAACTTGCATATGTCATTGCGGGTGGAAAAGTGCCGTACGGAACAGAAGTTGATGAGCAATATTTATTAGATGTAGAACGTGAAGCATTTATTAGCTTAGTAAGTGAGATGAAATCACAAGCAAGAATGCAGCACATGCTTGTAAAAGGAAAGCCATTACGTAACTAATAACGAGGGGAGATATCGTTCATGAGAGAAGCTGTCATTGTTGCGGGAGCAAGAACACCAATTGGAAAAGCAAAGAGGGGTTCATTAAAAACAGTTCGTCCTGACGATCTAGGGGCGTTAGTAGTAAAGGAAACGTTAAAGCGTGCGAATTATGAAGGACCAATTGACGATTTAATTTTCGGCTGTGCGATGCCAGAAGCAGAGCAAGGTTTAAATATGGCTCGTAATATCGGTGGATTAGCAGGACTTTCTTACGATGTTCCAGCTATTACGATTAACCGTTACTGTTCTTCAGGTTTACAAAGTATCGCTTACGGAGCAGAGCGTATTATGCTTGGTCACTCTGAAGCTGTATTATCAGGTGGAGCGGAATCAATGAGTTTAGTTCCAATGATGGGACACGTTGTTCGTCCGAATAGTCGCCTTGTAGAAGCAGCTCCAGAATATTATATGGGTATGGGACATACAGCAGAGCAAGTTGCTGTGAAATATGGAATTTCTCGTGAAGAGCAAGATGCATTCGCAGTAAGAAGTCATCAACGTGCTGCCAAAGCATTAGCGGCAGGGAACTTTGCTGATGAAACAGTATCTGTAGATGTAACGTTACGTACTGTTGGAGCAAACAACAAATTACAAGAAGAAACAATCACTTTCGCACAAGACGAAGGTGTAAGAGCAGAAACGACATTAGACATCTTAGGTAAATTACGTCCAGCATTTAACGTTCGCGGTTCTGTAACAGCTGGTAACTCTTCACAAATGAGTGATGGTGCAGCATCTGTATTATTGATGGATCGTGAAAAAGCAGTAAGTGATGGTATGAAGCCACTTGCGAAATTCCGTTCATTTGCAGTAGCTGGCGTACCACCAGAAGTAATGGGAATCGGTCCAATCGCTGCAATTCCGAAAGCGTTAAAACTAGCTGGTTTAGAGCTATCTGATATCGGCCTATTCGAACTAAATGAAGCATTCGCTTCACAATCAATCCAAGTTATTCGTGAACTTGGTTTAGATGAAGAAAAAGTAAACGTAAACGGTGGTGCAATCGCACTTGGACATCCACTTGGCTGTACAGGAGCAAAACTAACACTATCTCTTATTCACGAAATGAAACGCCGCAACGAACAATTCGGTATCGTAACAATGTGTATCGGTGGCGGAATGGGAGCAGCGGGAGTATTTGAATTACTATAAAAAAAGTGGAAGCGGCTTGCTCAGAATGTGAGGGGGATGGAGCTTCAGACGAAGAGGCGCTCTTTGCCTCGTAGGAAGAAGCGAAGCCACCGAACATTCTAGCCACTGGAACTGGACTATAAAAAAGTGAAAGTGGCTTGCTCAGAATGTGAGGGGGATGGAGCTTCAGACGAAGAGGCGCTCTTTGCCTCGTAGGAAGAAGCGAAGCCACCGAACATTCTAGCCACTGGAACTGGACTATAAAAAAAGTGGAAGCGGCTTGCTCAGAACAGGGGGCGTTGGAAGCCCTGACGAAGAGGCGCTTTTTGCCTCACAGGAAGGGGTGAAACGACCGACTGTTTTAGCCACTGGAACTGGATTATAAAAAAAGAATGGAAGCAACGAAGGTTTATAAAAAATAAAATTGAGAGCCAGCTTCTTTCTTTTTTGAAAGAAGCTGCTCATGAAAATATGAAGGAGGAAATTTTCATGGAAAAAACAGTAGGAAATGCGGTTAAAGGCGGTAGCTTTTTAGTAGATGAGATTACGATTGATCAAGTGTTTACGCCAGAAGATTTTTCATCTGAGCATAAAATGATTGCAAAAACGACAGAGGACTTTATCGTAAATGAAGTTCTTCCAGAGCTTGAATATTTAGAGCAACATGAGTTTGATCGTTCTGTTCGTCTGTTAAAAGAAGCTGGAGAACTTGGTTTATTAGGTGCTGATGTACCAGAAGAGTACGGAGGAATTGGCCTTGATAAAGTAAGCTCAGCGTTAATCGCAGAGAAATTCTCTCGCGCAGGTGGCTTTGCAATTACTCACGGTGCTCACGTAGGTATCGGATCGTTACCAATCGTATTATTCGGTAACGAAGAGCAAAAGAAAAAGTATTTACCATTACTTGCAACTGGTGAGAAATTAGCTGCATACGCATTAACAGAGCCAGGTTCAGGATCTGACGCATTAGGTGCAAAAACAACTGCACGTTTAAATGCAGAAGGTACACATTATGTATTAAATGGTGAAAAACAATGGATTACAAACTCTGCATTCGCTGACGTATTTATCGTGTATGCAAAAATTGATGGAGAGCACTTCTCAGCATTTATCGTAGAGAAAGAATATGCTGGCGTATCTACAAGCCCAGAAGAAAAGAAAATGGGTATTAAATGTTCTTCAACTCGTACGTTAATTTTAGAAGATGCATTAGTACCGAAAGAAAACCTACTTGGTGAAATCGGTAAAGGTCATATTATCGCATTCAACATTTTAAATATCGGCCGTTATAAATTAGGTGTTGGTACAGTTGGATCTGCGAAACGTGCAGTAGAAATTTCAGCACAATATGCAAACCAACGTCAACAGTTCAAGCAACCAATCGCTCGCTTCCCATTAATTCAAGAGAAACTTGCGAATATGGCAGCAAAAACATATGCAGCTGAAAGTTCTGTATATCGTACAGTAGGTTTATTCGAAAGCCGCATGAGCACATTATCTGAAGAAGAAGTAAAAGACGGTAAAGCAGTAGCAGCTTCTATCGCTGAATATGCAATCGAGTGCTCTTTAAATAAAGTATTCGGTTCTGAAGTACTAGATTATACAGTAGATGAAGGTGTTCAAATTCACGGTGGTTACGGATTTATGGCAGAGTACGAGATTGAAAGAATGTACCGCGATTCTCGTATTAACCGTATTTTCGAAGGAACGAATGAAATTAACCGCCTAATCGTACCAGGTACGTTCTTACGTAAAGCGATGAAAGGTGAATTACCACTTCTTCAAAAAGCACAAAAATTACAAGAAGAGTTAATGATGATGATGCCAGAAGAAGTAGGCGATGAGCCATTAGCACTTCAAAAGTATTTAGTAAGTAACGCGAAGAAAATCGGCTTAATGGTAGCTGGATTAGCAGCTCAAAAATACGGTAAAGCATTAGATAAAGAGCAAGAAATTCTTGTGAATATCGCTGACATCGTAAGTAACCTATATGCAATGGAATCAGCTGTTCTTCGTACAGAAAAAGCAATTAAAACAACTGGTCTTGAAAAGAATAAACAAAAAGTGTTATACACTGAAGTATTCTGCCAAGAAGCATTCAACGAAATTGAAGCAGATGCGAAAGAAACACTTATCGCAGTTGAAAACGGCGACATGCTGCGCATGATGTTATCATCATTACGTAAATTAACTCGCCACACACCACTTAACGTAATTCCGAAGAAACGTGAAATTGCTGCGAAAATTTTAGAAGATGAGCGTTATACAGTTTAATAGATGAAAGAGAACCAGTAGCCGATTGGCTACTGGTTTTTTATTGCTGAATTCTTGAATAAAGCTGTTTTACATATGTATGTGTAAACAGCTCTTTTTTATGGAGGTAAAGAAGATGAAGGTAATAAGTGTAGGAACAGTTCATCAAATCGCATTTTTACCGCGTCTATTTCCAATTAACTGTTACTTCGTTGAAGAAGAGACAGGATTAACTTTAATTGATGCGGCTTTACCGTTTTGTGCAAAGAAGATTTTACAATCAGCTCGGAAAATAGGAAAACCGATTACGAAAATCGTTATTACACATGCGCATGATGACCATGTAGGAGCGCTTGATG
Organism: Bacillus thuringiensis; assembly: GCF_001595725.1. GTDB lineage: Bacteria > Bacillota > Bacilli > Bacillales > Bacillaceae_G > Bacillus_A > Bacillus_A thuringiensis_K. The sequence continues at coordinate 4,773,356 of NZ_CP014282.1, read as the reverse complement.
TTATAAAACAAGTGCTGCCGGATGTTCCGGTCTATATTTCAAAAAGAGATGCATGTTTACTTGAAGGAGATAAGGTACTGCAAGAGGGAGAACGAAATACACCAATAAAAGTGGGAGTGTCAAAACAGATAAATACGATTCCAGATATTCTTCTTCAAGAGGGAGATAAAGTTGGTTCTCTTGTAGCGATTGGAGCTCCAGGTCATACACCGGGATCAATGGCGTTTTTAGACACAAGAAATGATGCACTCATTGTTGGAGATGCATTTCAAACGAGAGGAGGATTAGCGGTAGCAGGACAGTTGAAGTGGCTTTTCCCGTTTCCTATGTTTGGTACGTGGGATGCAGAAGTTTCATTAGCAAGCGCGCAGAAATTGCTGGAGTATAAGCCGTCTTTATTGGCGACAGGACATGGGAAAGTGATTGAAAATCCGTTAATACAAATGCAACGGGCGATTGAAGAAGCGGAAAGGAATTTAAGTAGAAAGAGCCTCTAATCGTTTAGAGGCTCTTTTTAGTTAAATGATTATTTAGCAGACTTTTTAATGAATACGATTTGAAAAAAACAGAATACTAAAGAAGAATGAAAGAAGAAAGGTAGGAGTATTCCATGCAAAATTTAACAGAGCTTGAAGTAGAAAATTTACGTCATTTAATCGGTGGACATGCAACAATTATTAACAAGTTGGAGCAGTATGCACAGACGTGTACAGATCCACAACTGAAACAAATGCTACAAAAGGATGCACAAGATGCACGAAATACGAAGCAACAATTAATGACTTTTTTAGGATAGGAGGAAGCGGAACATGAATGAAAAAGATATGGTAAATGATTATTTAGCAGGATTAAATGCAAGTTTAACAAGTTATGCAAATTATATTGCTCAGTCTGATAATGAGCAGTTACATCAAACGTTAATTCAAATTCGTAATCAAGACGAGGCGCGCCAACGTAATATGTATGAGTATGCAAAGCAAAAGAGTTATTACAAACCGGCAGCACCTGCCAATCCGATGATTGTGCAGCAATTGAAAAGTCAGTTAAGTGCAGAATAATAGGATGAAAAAACGAGCGAAAATGGATTCGCTCGTTTTCTTTTTGTATATGTCAATGAATACATAATGAATATTTTTCCAGTTGTAACAAATATGACGAAAATGGAATATAACAATTCACAAAAAGGACAAATACTTTGTTCAATACTTCACAAAGTATCCATGATTTCTATCGTGGGAACCTCTATAATTAGGAGTGTAAAGAGCAAAAGAAATAGATTATATGATCAATTAGGAGAGATTGCTATGAAAAGACATACAAGAAAAATTGCAATTATCGGTACTGGATTAGTTGGATCAAGTTGTGCGTATTCCATTGTAAATCAAGGAATTTGCGAAGAGCTATTATTAATTGATATAAATCATGAACGTGCAGTTGGGGAAGCGATGGATTTATCACATTGCATTAACTTTACAAATACAAGAACAAAAGTATATGCAGGAAGCTATGAAGACTGCAAAGATATGGACATTGTTATTATTACAGCAGGGCCAGCACCAAAACCTGGACAAAGTCGCTTAGATACTTTAGGAGCGAGTGCGAAGATTATGGAAAGTGTTGTTGGCGGCGTAATGGAAAGTGGATTTGATGGTATTTTCTTACTTGCATCGAACCCAGTTGATATTATTACATATGAAGTGTGGAAATTATCTGGATTACCTAGAAATCGAGTAATCGGTACTGGTACATCACTAGATTCTTCTCGCTTAAGAACAATTTTATCTGAAATGCTACATGTAGATCCTCGTAGTATTCATGGGTATTCATTAGGAGAACATGGTGATTCTCAAATGGTTGCTTGGTCTCATGTAACTGTTGGTGGAAAGCCAATTCTGCAAATTTTAGAAGAACAAAAAGAACGATTTGGTGAAATAGATTTAGATGAAATTGTTGAGAAGACTGCAAAAGCTGGCTGGGAAATTTATAAACGTAAAGGAACTACTTATTACGGGATTGGAAATTCTCTAGCATATATTGCGAGTTCGATCTTTAATGATGATCACCGTGTCATTGCTGTATCAGCCATTTTAGATGGTGAGTATGGTGAATATGATATTTGTACAGGAGTACCAGCTATTATTACTAGAGACGGTATAAGAGAAGTTGTAGAACTCAATTTAACAGAGGATGAAGAATCTCGATTCGCAAAATCAAACGATATTTTACGTGATTATATGAAAACAATTGGTTACTAACTTATAGAAGAAGGTGAAACAAATGAAGGAATATATAATGTCTCGTGTATTTAAAGCATCTGCTGGAATCGCACAAGGTATTTTCGTATCCCTCGGAATTGGTTTACTGATCGAAAATATAGGAAGAATTGTTGATATACCATTACTTATTACAATCGGAGTTGTTGCAAAATCACTTATGGCACCAGCAATTGGTGCCGGGATTGCTTTTATGCTCGGTGCAAATGGCCTTGTAATCTTCTCGGCTATGGCGGCTGGAGCAATTGGTGCCGGATCCATTTCAATTACTGAAGCAGGTCTAATTATTAAAACAGGTGAGCCAATCGGTGCTTTATTAACAGCAACTTTAGCTGTATATATTGGTAAACGTTTAAGCGGCAAAACTGCTTTAGATATGATGCTCGTTCCATTTGCGGCAATATTAGGCTCTGGTTTAGTTGGTATTTGGTTAGCTCATAATATTACTCCTGTTTTAAACGCAGTTGGAGCTTTTATTAAAGATAGCTCGGCTGGTAGCCCGTTTATCGCTTCTATCGTCATTGCAGTAGTTTGGGGACTATTACTTATCTCTCCAGCTTCATCAGCTGCGTTAGCAATTGCACTTAGCTTAGACGGTGTTGCAGGTGGTGCTGCTCTTGCCGGATGCGTCGCTCAGTTTATCGGATTCTCTGTCATCTCAGCGAAAGAAAACAATTTAGGTGGCATATTAGCTCAAGCACTTTGTACTCCGAAAGTACAGTTGCCAAATATCACTAAAAATCCAATGATTCTCGTTCCAACTGTCGTCGCCAGTGCTATAGTCGGTCCAGTATCCGCATTAATTTTCCAACTGGAAGCAGGAAAGGAAATTGCAGGTCTTGGATTAAGTTCTCTTATCGCACCAATTAATTTAATTTCCAGCCAAGGATGGGGAGTTCTCCCAGCGATGGTAATTACTTATATCGTTATTCCAGTAGCTGTTTCTTATATACTTTACATTGCTCTTAAAAAAGCAGGTCGTATTCATTCTGGTGATATGACTGTACCGCAATCTTAAATTGAAAATCTCCTTAATAATAGATAAAAGCAGACTGAGAAGCCACAGTCTGCTTTTTTGTCATGTTACATTCTATGATTTTGTTTTACTGGAACTCTTATTGGTTCTTTCGCCAATAAGAGTTGAACGCCGAAGTAAAGTATGCTTGCAAGCGTCATTCCAGAAACGACATCTACAAAGGCATGCTGCTTCGTAAATAACGTTGATAAAATAATAAGTGTACCGAAGAAAGTAAGGATGTAATATTCAAAAGCATGTTGCTCTCTACGCTTAAAGGCAGCTAACATAATTACAAATGTAGTAAGAACGTGAATGCTAGGGAAACAGTTTACCGGTTGATCGATACTATAAATATAGCGAACTAGTTCAGAAAATACATCTGTTCCAACGACAGTCGGACGCGGTACAGTTGTTTGCCAAAAATAATAAATAGAAAAACAAGCAAGCTTTCCAAAAATAACACTACTTAAAGTGACATAATATTGCTTTCGGTCAGCAAAGCAGTAATAAATAAGTGCGCCGTATAAGTATGGAAACCAAAGTAAATAAGGAATAATAAATGCTTTTACAAATGGAATCCAATCATCTACTACAGTTGTAACGTCTACTGCGTGAACAGTCGATTTATTTAATACGTCGTAAAGGGGACTTACGAGTACAAGTAGAAGTATATAACTTAACGGAAGAAAAGATGAAAGTTTAAATTTCTTCATGTTGATCTCCTATGTTTAGTAATGTAAGTAAATTCAATTGATTATAATATAGAAACGTGAATTGGGCTATCGATTTTACTTACATTTTCTTGAATTAACCTTACGTTTTTGTCACTTGACTAAAAAGAAGGGGAGGGTGCTATATGAAGCGTTTATCGTATTTCTTATTTTTTATATTGATATGCCTAGTCAGTGCTGGGTGTGCAAAGGATAAAGAAGGAGAGAAATTAGAATATAACGGAAGAGCACTCGTAATTGGAGTTGTTGGAGAAAAGCCGAAAGATACGTTTAGGAATGTAAAGTTTGAGGAAATGAAGTTAGAGGCACTGGAAAAGAAATCTAAGGAAGTGGATGGTTTTCTAATAATGAAAGATCACTTTCAAGAAGCCTCAACAGAGCAGTACAAAAATGTATTTTCATCGCTAAAGAAACCAGTGTTTTTTATCGGTTTACAAGATAAATCATATTCAATTTTTATTACAAAAGGGACAGAGTATAACAGTGCACGAAAAGATGTAAATGTGATGTATACGCAAGGTTTTGCAAATATCGGAAGTGGTGAAGGGCAACAATGGGCAATTGGTTTATCTAATGGAGGAAATACAGAAGAAAGTATTCATAATATGTATATCGTCGTATTTCAAACCATCGCAGATTATTTGAATAGATGATGAGGGAGCCTGTAAACAAGGCTTCTTATTTTTTTAAATAAACGTTTGTTTAAGCTGTATGTTCGGTAGGAAGAAACCGATGTAACTTAAGGGTTAAGAAAGAAAAATGGAGAATTAATCAAACGTTTGTTTAAGCTGTATGTTCGGTAGGAAGAAACCGATGCAGCTCAAGGCGTAAGAAAGAAAAATGTGGAATTAATCAAACGCTTGTTTAAGATATATGTTTGGTGCAGAATCTAAAAAAATTTATATATTTATTTTTTTCTTAACAAATGGCGGAAAAATAAGAAAAATTCGCAGGATTATTAAAAATTATCACGAAATAAGTAAAAGTTTAGCGAATAATGGTTTGAAATAATAAAACGTTTTCTATATGATAAAGGTAAAGGTTAGTAAAAAAGTAGGTGAATTTATGACAGTAACATTTTATTCATATCCAAAGTGTGGCACATGTCAAAAGGCAAAGAAATGGTTTGAGGCAAACGATGTAGCATATGAGATGATTCATATTGTTGAAAATCCACCATCAAAAGAAGATTTACGTAATTTACATGAAAAAAGTGAATTACCATTAAAAAAATTCTTTAATACAAGTGGAATGCGTTACCGTGAACTTGGTCTGAAAGATAAGTTGAAAGATGCAAGCGAAGACGAAATGTACGAGCTTTTAGCATCTGATGGCATGTTGATTAAACGTCCAATTGTAACAGATGGAACGAATGTAACACTTGGTTTTAACGAAGAGCAGTTTGAAAGTGTGTGGAAAAAGTACCAATAAGGTATTTTTACATAATTAATACATTCACTGGAGGTACAGTCATGAGCATTCCAAATAATTTACGTTACTCTGAAGAACACGAATGGGTAAAAACTGAAGGTAATGAAGTTGTTATCGGTATCACTCACTTTGCACAAGGTGAGCTAGGCGATATCGTATTCGTTGAACTTCCTGAAGTAGGTGCAACAATCGAAGCTGACGAGCCATTCGGAAGCGTAGAATCTGTTAAAACAGTTTCTGAGTTATACGCACCTGTAAGCGGTAAAGTTGTAGCAGTAAACGAAGAATTAAGTGACCAACCAGAACTTGTTAACGAATCTCCATACGAGGGTGCATGGATGGTTAAAGTTGAACTTTCTGATGCAAGCCAAGTTGAGAAGTTATTAACTGCAGAAAAATATGCAGAAATGACAAATCAAGACTAATTTAGTCGACTAAAGGACAGCCTTTGTGCTGTCTTTTTTTATTTTGTGTGAAATAATGAAATTCAAGTTATATGTAAATAAATAAGCTATTATGAGAAAAACTGTTTTGTGGTAAGGTTTCATAAGTCTTCACAATCTGAACGAGCCGCTTACGCTTTTCTTTTGCAAAAATAAACAGGAAACAACATGAAAATAACGAATATACTATATACTAAGTTCAAGGTTATATAGTATATGGTGATCGGGTGATGACATATGATTTATGTAGAAAAAGTCATTATTGTAGAAGGTACATCAGATAGAAGAAAGATTGAATCTATTATTCGTGAACCGGTGGAAATTGTTTGTACAAATGGTACAATTGGTTTGTCGAAAATGGATGAGCTCGTTGATCAGTTTTTTGATAAGGAAGTGTATGTGCTAGTGGATGCTGATGATGCTGGAGAAAAGTTAAGGAAACAATTTCGAAAAGAATTTCCGCAAGCCGAGCATATCTATATTGATCGCTCGTACCGAGAAGTGGCAACTGCGCCATCTACACACTTAGCAAATGTATTATGGGGAGCCGACATTGACGTTTATACAGAATATTTACGGTAAGGAATGATAGAAGTGATTGATTGGACAGGAGCCGAAGCTACAGCCCTAATAGAGAACGAAGAAAAAACAGTATTATATGTATATACTCCAATGTGTGGAACATGCCAATTAGCAAAAAAGATGTTAACAGTCGTTGAGATGACAATTGAAGGCCTCAAAATTGGGATGTTAGATTTAAATTATGCTCCGCATTTAGCGAAAGAGTATGGGATTGAAAGTGTACCTTGTTTACTTGTTTTTGAAAATGGGACACTGATGAAGAAGATATACGCATTTCATTCGGTTGAATATTTATATACGGAATTAAAGTAGGCGGCAAAATTTTTGCCGCCTCGACATATTTCTTGGGAAATATGTCGAGATGCAGGGTGGATACAGTATTTGTCGAGCGAAAATAACAGGATTGCTCTTTAGTGAGAGGGAATGGTATGTAATAGAAAGTGATATGAAGGATGTGATTTAAGGTGAAATTATATTCTTTGCTTCAATCATTTGTAAATTACGCTAATGGTCAATATCATTTAGAGCCGCTTTTAAGAAAAGAAGAAAAAACTGTTAATTTCCGCTTTGGAGATGAAAGTTGTTCGTTACAAATTTCAAGAGATTATATAGAACTGCTACATGAGGAAATAGGGACGGAGCAAATCGTTTGTGTAGATGAAGAAGATGTAAAACAATTGGTAAACGGCAATGTACGATTGCAAATGTTAATGAACGATGGACGTGTACAATATTCGGGAACGTATCGAACGATGCTATTAGTCGAATCGATGTTTCATATATGTAAACCGATGTCAGTAGGTGCTTAAAATTCTGAAGGTTCATTTTTTACGAAAATTTCTGTTGACATGGTGTTTAGATATTGATACAATTCAATTCATAAAATATAGACAATTTCATAAATTACAAATCAGACGAAAATTGAATCTGATTTCTCTTATCAAGAGAGGTGGAGGGACTGTGCCCTGTGAAGCCCGGCAACCGTCAACTTATGTTGAAATGGTGCCAATTCCTGCAAAGCAAATGCTTTGAGAGATGAGAGAGAGGGATAATGTTGTTATATACGCACATAAACCTTTCTGCTTCTCTAAAGCAGAAAGGTTTTTTTATTGTTTGAATGTGGAGGACATTCAAATAATAAAGGTAGTGATAACGGTGGACTACGCGCATTAAACATAAAAAATTGCGGAGTCGATCTAAACAAAAAGGGGTGAACATCATGATCTTATTAGAAAATGTAAAAAAAATATATAAAGCAAAAAGCGGTGATGTCACTGCTGTAGATAACGCCAATTTAAAAATAGACAAAGGTGAAATCTTTGGTGTTATCGGATATAGCGGCGCTGGGAAAAGTTCGTTAATTAGATTGTTTAATCAGTTAGAGAAACCGACTTCTGGCCAAATTACAATTGCCAATCGTGTTATATCAGCAATTACAGGAAGTGAACTTCGTAAGGCAAGGCAAGAAATCGGAATGATTTTTCAGCACTTTAACTTACTTTGGTCACGAACTGTACGTGAAAATATAGAGTTTCCACTTGAAATTGCAGGTGTTGATAAAGCGAAGAGAAGAAAACGTGTTGATGAATTAATTCATCTTGTTGGATTAGAAGGGAGAGGAGACGCGTACCCATCTCAGCTAAGCGGAGGACAAAAGCAACGCGTCGGGATTGCAAGAGCTTTAGCTAACAATCCACAAGTGCTTTTATGTGATGAAGCAACGTCAGCTCTTGATCCAGAAACGACAGATCAAATTTTGGATTTACTATTAGACATTAATAAGCGCCTTGGTTTAACAATTGTACTCATTACACATGAGATGCACGTGATTCGAAAGATATGTAACCGAGTGGCGGTAATGGAGAGAGGAAAGATTGTAGAAACAGGTCCAGTACTTGATGTATTCCGTAATCCGAAGCAAGATATTACGAAACGATTTGTACAGCAGTTAACAGATTCTGAAGATACAAATGAAACGATTGAAAGTTTAATTGAAAAATATCCAGATGGAAAAGTAATTCGTTTGCAATTTATCGGTGAGGCTGTAGAAAGACCAGTGCTTCAACGATTAATGCAACGCAGTGATATAGAAGTTAGCATTTTGCAAGGGAATATCGCACAAACGAATAACGGTTCTTACGGTAGTTTAGTTGTTCATTTAAATGGTGAGGAAATAGCGATCCAGCAAGCAATAGAAGGAATTCATCAAGATCAAGTAGAGCTGGAGGTGATTGCACATGGATAAGTTACTCGCAAATGTTGATTGGAATCAAATGTTAGAAGCAACTGGTGAAACGTTATATATGACGGCAATCGCAGCTCTTGCGACATTTGTTTTAGGACTAATTTTAGGATTGTTACTCTTCATGACAGCGAAAGATAATTTATGGGAAAACAAATCAATTAATACGGTGATTGGAGCATTCGTAAATATATTCCGTTCTATACCATTCATCATTTTAATTATTTTATTAATCCCATTCACAAAGATTCTTCTTGGAACAATTCTTGGAGCAAGTGCAGCATTGCCAGCTTTAATTATTGGAGCGGCACCATTCTACGCGAGAATGGTTGAAATCGCACTTCGCGAAATTGATAAAGGTGTAATTGAAGCTTCAAAAGCAATGGGAGCGAAAACAAGCACAATTATTTTGAAAGTGTTAATTCCAGAATCGTTACCAGCATTAGTATCTGGTATTACTGTTACGACAATTGCTTTAGTAGGCTATACAGCAATGGCGGGAGTTGTTGGTGCTGGTGGCCTTGGAACACTTGCTTACTTAGAAGGATTCCAAAGAGGGAATAACGATGTAACAATCGTTGCGACAATTTGTGTATTACTAGTTGTATTTTTAATTCAGTGGATTGGTGATAGTTTAACGACTCGAATAGATAAACGGTAATAAAAAACGGGAGGATGTTTCAAATGAAAAAATTATTACTTACGGCACTTATTTCAACTTCAATTTTTGGGTTAGCTGCTTGTGGTGGGAAAGATAAAGATGAAAAGAAACTTGTTGTGGGTGCTTCTAACGTACCGCATGCTGAAATTTTAGAAAAAGCAAAACCGTTACTTGAGAAAAAAGGAATTGAATTAGAAGTCAAAAAGTTCCAAGATTACGTGTTGCCAAATAAATCGTTAGCGGATAAGGATTTAGATGCAAACTACTTCCAGCACATTCCGTATTTAGAGAAAGAAATTAAAGATAAAAAATATGATTTTGAAATAGCAGGAAAAATTCATTTAGAACCAATCGGTGTATATTCTCAAAAATATAAGAGCTTAAAAGAACTTCCAGACGGAGCGACAATCATTATGAGTAATTCCGTTACTGACCATGGACGTGGTTTAGCAATTTTACAAAAAGAAGGCATTTTAAAAATTAAAGACGGGGTAGATCCAGTTAGTGCAACTCCAAAAGATATTGCAGATAACCCGAAAAACTTAAAGTTTAAAACGGACATTGAGCCAGGTTTGTTACCACAAGTGTATAACAATAAAGAAGGCGACGCTGTTTTAATTAACTCGAACTATGCAATTGATGCAAAGTTAAATCCAGAAAAAGATGCAATTGCAATTGAAGGTGATGATTCACCGTACGCAAACGTATTAGTGGTTCGTAAAGGTGATAAAGATAAAAAAGAGATTAAAGAGCTTGTAGAAGTATTGCATTCTAAAGAAATCGAAGACTTTATTAATAAAGAATATAAAGGGGCAGTTGTTCCTGTAAAAGAATAATTGCTGAAAAGGCTGGTGTATGCCAGCCTTTTTTATAACTACATAACTATAGGGGAGAAGGGGACATCATATGAAAAAGATTTTATTGTCAGTTGTTACAGCGCTGTCTGTATTTACATTAGCTGCTTGCGGAGGAAAAGAAGAGAATAAGCTTGTTGTTGGAGCCTCTAACGTGCCGCACGCTGTTATTCTAGAGAAGGCACAGCCAATATTAGAGAAAAAAGGTATTAAGTTAGAGATTAAAAAGTTCCAGGATTATGTACTGCCAAATAAAGCGTTAGCGGATAAAGAAATTGATGCGAACTACTTCCAGCATATTCCGTACTTAGATAAAGAAATCCAAGAAAAGGGATATAAAATTGTAAACGCAGGAAAAATCCATTTAGAGCCGATGGGTATTTATTCTAAGAAATATAAAAGCTTAAAAGACTTACCAGATGGCGGAACAGTAATTATGAGTAATAACGTAGCGGAGCGAGGCCGTATGTTAGCATTGTTACAAAAAGGCGGAGTGATTAAGCTTAAAGATGGTGTAGATGTTGTTAAGGCAACCGTAAAAGATGTAGTCGAAAATCCGAAAAACTTAAAGTTTAAAACAGATGTAGAGCCTGGATTGTCACCAAAGCTGTATGAAAATAATGAAGGTGATGCTTTATTTATTAATTCAAACTATGCAATTGATGCAAAATTAAATCCAACAAAGGATGCAATTGCGATTGAAGGAGCAGACTCTCCGTATGCAAACATCATTGCAGTTCGTAAAGGTGATGAGAAGAAAAAAGAAATTAAAGAGCTAGTAGAAGTGCTACATTCAAAAGAAATTCAAGATTTTATTAATAAAGAATATAAAGGTGCTGTACTTCCGGTAAGTGAATAATTATAAGGAAAGGACTGGAAAATTACCAGTCCTTTTTTCTTTATATAAATAAGAAGAAAGGTGTATCATAGAAAGATGCAAAGGAAATACTTATATACATTTATGAAAAAACGGTTACTTTTTTTCGTCGTTTGCGATATCATTTTATTTGATATAAAATTAGAATGAGAATAAAATGAGAATATGAACGTTTTAGGAATTTTTAAAATGTATATATAGGATTAATGGAGGTATTGAGATGGCTGGTTCTACATTAACGGTTAAAGACTTACACGTATCAATTGATGGCAAAGAAATTTTAAAGGGTGTAAACCTTGAAGTAAAAGGTGGAGAAATCCACGCAATTATGGGACCTAACGGAACAGGTAAATCAACTTTATCTTCTGCAATTATGGGTCACCCAAAGTATGAAGTAACAGAAGGTAGCATCATCATCGACGGTGAAGATGTATTAGAAATGGAAGTAGATGAGCGCGCACAAGCGGGTCTATTCCTAGCAATGCAATATCCAAGTGAAATTAGCGGAGTAACAAACGCTGACTTCTTACGTTCTGCAATTAATGCACGTCGTGAAGAAGGCGATGAAATTTCTCTTATGAAATTTATCCGTACATTAGATAAAAACATGGAATTCCTAGAAATGGATCCAGAAATGGCACAACGTTACTTAAACGAAGGTTTCTCTGGTGGAGAGAAAAAACGTAACGAAATTCTTCAATTAATGATGATTGAGCCAAAAATCGCAATCTTAGATGAAATCGACTCAGGTCTTGATATCGATGCATTAAAAGTTGTATCTAAAGGTATTAACGAAATGCGCGGCGAAGAGTTCGGTTGCCTAATGATTACGCATTACCAACGTTTATTAAACTACATCACTCCAGACTTCGTTCACGTTATGATGAACGGTCGTATCGTTAAATCTGGTGGTCCTGAGCTTGCACAACGTCTAGAAGCTGAAGGTTACGACTGGATTAAAAAAGAATTAGGTATTGAAGACGAAACAACAGAGCAAGAAGCGTAAGAGAGGAGCATAAACATGACAATCGGTACATTACCTTTCGATCAAGAAACAATCCGTCAACGCGCAAGCGAAGTAAACGAAGCTGCTTGGTTGACTGAGTTCCGCTTACAAGCTCTTGCACAAGCAACTGAACTTCCAATGCCAACGCCTGATAAAACGAAAATTGAAAAATGGGACTTTATCGGAAAAGGCGACGCTGCTAAGCAAGAGCCTGTAAGTTCTTTAACAGAGCTTCCAGAAGCAGTGAAAAACTTAATCGATGAAAACAACAGCGTATTAGTACAACGCACTGGTACAACAGCGTTCGTTTCTTTAGCAGACGAAGCAAAAGAAAAAGGTGTTATTTTTACAGACATCGTAACAGCTGCAACTGAGCACGCTGAGCTAGTACAAAAGTACTTAATGAAAGATGGCGTGAAGGTAGACGAGCATCGTTTAACTGCACTTCATGCTGCATTAATCAACGGCGGTGCATTCGTATATGTTCCGAAAAACGTTGTTCTTGAAACTCCACTTCAAGCTGTATTCTTAGTAGACGGCGAAGAAGCTAACGTATATAACCATGTATTATTCGTAGCTGATGCGAACAGTACTGCAACTTATGTAGAAAACTATGTTGCAAATGAAAATGCTAAAGGTATTGCAAATATCGTAGCAGAAGTAATCGTGGAACAAGGCGCACAAGTTAAATTTGGTGCGGTTGATCTATTAGCAAAAGACGTAACAACTTACGTTAACCGCCGCGGTGTTGTTGGACGCGACGGCCGCATTGATTGGGCTCTAGGCCTTATGAATGACGGAAATACAATTTCCGAGAACGTTACAAACTTAATGGGCGACGGTTCATATGCTGATACGAAAACAGTAACAATTGGCCGTGGTAACCAAACACAAAACTTTACAACTAAAGTTGTTCACTTCGGTAAACACTCTGAAGGTTGGATTTTAAAACACGGTGTACAAAAAGATAGTGCAACATCTATCTTTAACGGGATTGGTAAGATTGAACACGGTGCATCTAAATCAAACGCACAACAATCTTCTCGCGTTCTTATGTTAGATGAGAAAGCACGCGGTGATGCAAACCCAATACTTTTAATCGACGAAGATGATGTAATGGCAGGTCACGCAGCTTCAGTAGGCCGCGTAGATCCGTACCAATTATACTACTTGATGAGCCGTGGTATTCCAAAACGCGAAGCAGAACGTTTAGTCATCCATGGATTCTTAGCACCTGTAGTAAATGAGCTTCCAATTGAAGGAGTAAAAGCACAGCTTGTTGAGGTAATTGAAAGGAAAGTTCGCTAATGAATATTCATGAAATACGCAAACAGTTTCCAATTCTTGATCAAAAAGTGAACGGCAAACAACTTGTATATTTCGATAGTGCAGCAACTTCTCAAAAACCAATTCAAGTCATTGAAACGTTAGAACGTTACTATAAAGAATATAATTCTAACGTGCATCGCGGTGTTCATACGCTCGGTACGAAAGCTACCGACGCGTATGAAGGTGCACGCGAGAAAGTTCGCAAGTTTATTAACGCGAAATCAATGGAAGAGATTATTTTCACGCGCGGAACGACAACTGCATTAAATACAGTAGCGGCTAGCTATGGTCTTGAAAATGTAAAAGAAGGCGATGAAATCGTTATTTCTTACATGGAGCACCATAGTAACATCATTCCGTGGCAACAAGTTGCGAAGAAAACTGGTGCAACTTTAAAATACCTTCCGCTTCAACCAGACGGTACAATTTCTTTAGAAGATGTTCGTCAAACAGTTACACCGAATACAAAAATCGTTTCTATTATGCAAGTTTCAAACGTGCTTGGAACGATTAACCCTGTAAAAGAAATCGGAGCGATTGCACACGAAAATGGCGCAATTATGGTCGTTGACGGTGCACAAAGTACACCTCACATGAAAGTAGATGTACAAGATTTAAACTGTGATTTCTACGCATTATCTGCTCATAAGATGTGCGGACCTACAGGCATCGGCGTATTATATGGTAAAAAAGAATTGCTGAACAATATGGAGCCAATTGAATTTGGCGGTGAAATGATTGATTTCGTAGATTTACAAGAATCTACTTGGAAAGAGCTTCCGTGGAAGTTTGAAGCAGGTACACCGATTATCGGTAATGCAATCGGACTTGGTGCGGCAATTGATTTCCTAGAAGAAATCGGTCTTGATAATATTGAAAAGCATGAGCATGAATTAGCGCAATACGCTTTAGAAAGACTATCAGAAGTAGATGGCGTTACAATTTATGGTCCAAAGCATCGCGCTGGTCTTGTTACATTTAATATTGAAGACGTACATCCTCACGATGTAGCGACTGTATTAGATGTAGAAGGCATTGCAGTTCGCGCAGGACATCACTGTGCACAACCGCTTATGAAGTGGCTAAAAGCTTCTTCAACAGCACGTGCGAGCTTCTATTTATATAATACAAAAGAAGAAATTGATACATTTGTTGAATCGCTAATCAAGACAAAGGAGTATTTCACAAATGTCATTTAATAATTTAGATACGTTATATCGTCAAGTTATTATGGATCATTATAAGAATCCTCGTAACAATGGCGTGTTAGAAGATAGTGTTACTGTTAACTTGAACAATCCAACTTGCGGCGATCGTATTCAACTTACGATGAAAGTAGAAGAAGGTATTGTGCAAGAGGCGAAGTTTGAAGGCGAAGGATGTTCAATCTCAATGTCTTCAGCTTCAATGATGACACAAGCAGTAAAAGGTAAGAAAATTGAAGAAGCACTTCAGCTTTCGAAAATTTTCTCTGACATGATGCTAGGAAAAGAGTACGATGACAGCATCGATTTAGGAGATATTGAAGCATTACAAGGCGTATGCAAGTTCCCTGCACGTATTAAATGTGCAACATTAGCGTGGAAAGCGTTAGAAAAGGGCTTAAACGAAGATAAGTAATGTTAAAGGTTCCTAAAAATGAGGTTATCTAAGGAGGGACACACCAACATGGCGAAGCAACTGCCAGATATCGGCGATTATAAATATGGTTTCAAAGACAAAGACGTTTCGATTTTCCGTGCTGGACGCGGTTTAACAAAAGAGATCGTTGAAGAGATTTCACGTATGAAAGAAGAACCACAGTGGATGTTAGACTTCCGTTTAAAATCACTGGATAAGTTCTATGAAATGCCAATGCCACAATGGGGCGGCGACTTAAATGACTTAGATTTCGATGAGATTACGTACTACGTAAAACCATCTGAGAAATCTGAGAAGTCTTGGGATGAAGTACCTGATGAAATTAAAGCAACATTTGATAAATTAGGTATTCCAGAAGCTGAGCAAAAATATTTAGCTGGTGTATCTGCACAGTACGAATCTGAAGTTGTATACCACAACATGAAAGAAGACCTAGAAGCTCTAGGAATCGTCTTCAAAGATACAGATAGCGCATTAAAAGAGAACGAAGATATTTTCCGTGAACATTTCGGAAAAGTAATTCCACCAACAGACAACAAATTCTCTGCATTAAACTCTGCAGTTTGGTCTGGTGGATCATTCATCTACGTTCCAAAAGGTGTTAAAGTTGATACACCACTTCAAGCGTATTTCCGTATTAACTCTGAAAATATGGGACAATTCGAGCGTACGCTTATCATCGTAGACGAAGGCGCACACGTACACTACGTAGAAGGTTGTACAGCACCTGTTTACACGACTAACTCACTTCACAGTGCGGTAGTAGAAATCATCATTAAAAAAGATGCTTATTGCCGTTATACAACAATCCAAAACTGGGCGAACAACGTATACAACCTAGTTACAAAACGTGCGGTTTGTGAAGAAAACGCAACGATGGAATGGATTGACGGTAACATCGGATCTAAATTAACGATGAAATATCCAGCAGTTATCTTAAAAGGTGAAGGCGCTCGTGGTTTAACATTATCTATCGCGATTGCTGGTAAAGGCCAACACCAAGATGCTGGTGCGAAAATGATTCACTTAGCACCAAACACGTCTTCAACAATCGTTTCTAAATCGATTGCGAAGCATGGTGGTAAAGTAACTTACCGTGGTATCGTACACTTCGGACCAAAAGCGAAAAACTCTCGCTCTAACATCGAGTGTGACACGTTAATCATGGATAACCAATCTACATCTGATACAATTCCTTACAACGAAATCAAAAACGATTACGTTTCACTTGAGCACGAAGCGAAAGTATCGAAAGTATCAGAAGAACAATTATTCTACCTAATGAGCCGCGGTATTTCTGAGCAAGAAGCTACAGAAATGATCGTAATGGGCTTCATCGAGCCATTCACTCGCGAACTTCCAATGGAATACGCAGTTGAAATGAACCGCCTAATCAAGTTTGAGATGGAAGGTTCTATCGGTTAATATAAGTATGAAGAAAGCGCCCTGCACAGCAGGGCGCTTTTTTTGTTTTGTTTATCTGAAATTGAGTGTGACCTGGATACCCAGGTAGGTTTCCAGCTAAATATATCAGCGATTTTTCAAATATATCGACCATAACTCCGAATATATCGGCGATTATTTCAATATATCGACGATTCGACAAGGGATATCGACTTATCGATAAATTACGACATAGTAGAGCTGGCATATACCCCCCTCAATATTTAGATGATATCCATAAGGTGGCCGAATGGAAGTAGTTGAGACTAAGATACTGACAAACCCACAGGAGAATCCACAAGGAAATCCACCAAAATACTCGTAAAACCACTTAACAAACTTTCTGACAAATCCCCGTTCTATCAAAGAATTCAACAACTAAAAAAAGAAAATTTCTCATATAAAAAGGACAATCTTTTGCTTTTTCTCACAATGCGAGTACAATGTAAAATAGCAAGAAAAGACGAAAAGTATTTACAGGATTATTGCGTGCGCATAGCGTAAATGGCAGTAAGGAACTGAGAGGAGGTTTTTTCTCTGAATATAAATAAAGAAACAATCATCCATCTTTATCATACAAACGATATACATAGTCATTTTGAAAATTGGCCGCAAATTTCTCGGTTTGTACAAGAGGAGAAAAAGCGAAGACAGGAAGCGGGAGAGACCGTCTTGACGGTTGATATCGGCGATCATGTGGATCGTTTTCATAGTATTTCGGAAGCGACGAATGGACTTGGCAATACGAAGCTTTTGAATGAGGCGTTATATGATTATGTAACGATCGGAAATAATGAAGGAATTACGTTAGCGAAGGAGCATTTGAATCGTCTATATGATGATGCTGGATTTGAGGTGCTCGTCGCGAATTTATTTGAAAAAGAAGGGGTACGTCCGGAGTGGGCAAAGCCTTATAAATTACATACAACGACAGATGGGATTACGATTGCTTTTATCGGATTAACGGTAGCTTATCCGGAGTTTTATTATATGCTCGATTGGCATATTGAAGATCCGCTTATCCATTTAGAGTCAATTTTAGAAGAAGTGAAAGATGAGGCTCATATTACAGTTGTTCTTTCTCACCTTGGAAAAAGCATGGATGAGTATATGGCGGAGCATTATGATGTAGATGTTATTTTAGGGGCACATACGCATCATTTATTTGAGCGAGGCGTTCTTATGAATAATACGTTACTTTGTTGTTGTGAAAAGTGGGGACGTTACGTTGGGCACGTTCAGCTTACTGTGGATAAAGAGACGAAGAAGCTGTTGAAAAAGGACGGTAGAGCGATTAAGACAGAACGTTTAGGTGCTTACAGCAAACCGTTATCCACAATTGAATTGCTGCAGGAAGAAAGTAAACAGATTATGGCAGAGCCTGTCGTTCATGTAAAGGAATCATTGCCAGTCGATTGGTTTCAGGAAACAGCATTTTCGCACATGTTAGCAAATGCGCTGAAAATGTGGTGCGGTGCAGAGATTGGAATGGTGAATGCGGGTGTGCTTCTTGAAGGATTAGAAGAAGGTGTTGTGACGCGCGGAGATATTCACAGAATTTGTCCACATCCAATTAATCCTTGTGCTTTGAAAGTTCCAGGAAAGATATTAAGAGAAGTTATTTTGAAAGCACGTAAACCGAATATGGAGAATCTTGAGGTAAAAGGATTCGGATTTCGGGGAAAAGTGATGGGGAAAATGATTTACGCTGGTGTAGAAGTCATTCCAGATACGATTCCCGGGAATAAAATTTTACTCGAAGATGTATTAATTAACGGGGAATCGCTGGAATTAGATCGTATATATACAGTAGGAACGATTGATATGTTTACATTTGGCTACTTATACCCAGAGCTATCCACACTTTCTGACAAACAATATTATATGCCAGAACTACTTAGAGATGTGTTAACAGATATGTTAATAACGTATACATCTTCCGTTAAACTATAGGCTAGTTAACTTGTAACACTCATTTTTCTCTTGTCATACAGATAAGAAAGAGAGGAGTGTGAACTATGGTTAATGTGGAGCCAATTATAATTGATAATTATACGTTTATTGCAGTTAGCGTGAAACTTCCAAAGACGAATTTGCTAGCTGTAATGAGCGATAAAGGATATATTATGTGTGGTGCATTAGATGTAGGTCTTTTAAATGAGAAATTAGGTGATCGAGGAATTATTGCTGGCCGTGCGGTTGGTGTAAGAACGATTGAACAACTTCTTGAAGCGCCACTAGAATCGGTAACGACTGGAGCTGAAGCATTAGGCATTCCAGCAGGAACGATTGGAAAAGAAGCATTATTAAAAATGAGATAAGCATATATCGTCCCTCCTTCTTGCATAGAAATGATATAAGAAGGAGGTTTTTTTATGAGTATATTTCGCTCGAAAAACTCGCGGTTTCGAAAGGGACCTATTGCCTTTCGGTATATACTGCTTATGTCGTTTATTCTTTTTGTTATATTACTTACGCAAGGGTTGTGGATTGTGAATAATAACATTCAGCCGACCTTAATTAAATATGGGGAAGTAGAGACACATAAAATGGCGACAGCAATTATGACGAAGGCAGTAAAGGATCGAATTAATGAAGGATTCGATGTCGATTCATTAATGAAAGTACAGAATGATAAAAACGGAAAAGTATCCACAATTAATTTAAATACGAAGCAAGTAAATGAAATCGTAACGTCAACGACCACGTACATAGAAAAATATTTGCAACAAGTAGAACAAGGGAAGTTGAAGGAGCTAGGTATTTCTGAAAAAAATGGGGCGACTATGGCAGTTCCTTTTGGGCGTGTAACGGATAATGCACTTCTTGGTAATATAGGACCAGATATTCCAATTCATTTCACGCCAATTGGTCATGTGAATACAGATATTAAACAAAAAATTGAGCCGCATGGGATTAATACTACAGCGATTCAAATTGTTATGGAAATGGAAGTAACATTGCAAGTAATTATTCCATTTCATACGAAAGAGATAACGGTGAAACAAAATGTTCCAATTGCGACGCGTATCGTTCAAGGGGAAGTGCCTACGTATTATGGAAGCGGAAGTGTTGCTGTACCTGATAAAAAGAAAACAGATAGTTAATTGCATATAAAGTGAAACTCGGCTGAGCCGGGCTTTTACTGGATAAAAAATAACCGTAGCAATGCGCTACGGTTATCGTTTTGTATTTGCTCGTTCTTTGCGTTCCCAAAGGCTTAAATGCATGTATGGATCGAAGGCCCATTCTGTATAGCCATTGTCTTTATACATGCCAAAATGTAAGTGGGGTGGAAATTTTCCGGCTGTACCAGGAGGTCCATAACCAGTGCTACCAACAAATCCGATTACTTTTCCTGGTTCAACAATTTGTCCAAGCTGTATTTCTTTTGAAAACCCGCCTAAATGGGCGTAATAATGGTAATTGTTATGAAGGTCACGAATACCAATGCGCCATCCACCAAGGCGGTTCCAACCTTTCGTTTCAATAATGCCATAGCAAGTCGATCTTACTGGCACGCCATATCCGGCGAAAATATCGGTTCCTTCATGAATCCTTCTGCCGCCAAAACTTCTTCCAGCGCCGAAAGTACTACGGTAGCTATGGTCACTACGAATCGGAAGAGGAAAAGCATTTCCTTCTAAATTAATACGTCCATAATGTTTATAAATTTGGGCGTATTCGCTAATTAAATCAACTGTTTTTGCACGTCTATAATATTCCCAAAGCATAATTTTAATACGGTCTTCTGACGTTCCTTGTTTCCTTAAAATAGTCGCTGCGGTATGCAGAAGATCACGGTCGCTATTTGCATTTGCAAATCCATCTTTGTCACCATCTAAACCTATTCCGCCAAATAGAGAAATTGTATGGGGGAGAGTATCGTTACTATTAATAGGCCCAGCCCATATTTCTGGTTTGAAATAAAGGGAAATGATGGCATCTGGTTTTTTCGGAATATCTTTTCTTACGCTCCGTATATTTCTTTCATATTGATCCATTGCAGCTAAGTAATACCATGGAATGCCTGAAGACTGCTCGGTTTCTTTATATAGTGCCATGCGCTTTTCGTATATGCTTTGCTGATTATCTTCACCGTAAGCGATGTTTTGGTGGAGAAGAAAACAAATAGAAAGCAAAAGAGAAATTTTTCGAAGCATGAAATAGACTCCTTTCACAACATCACTCTTTTTAGTGTGGGATATACGGAGTATTTCATTATAGGGAACGATTGGAAAAAATCTTAGAATCTTCATTTGAGCAAATCGCTTTCATACGTTAGAATAGATATGTTACATTGAAAGAAGCGAACACGGTAAACTATTTCATATTGTGCGGAGTTGATAACCATGACAAAACAAACAGAATATAAGCGCAAGCCCGAATGGTTGAAAATTAAGTTAAACACGAATGAAAACTATACAGGCTTAAAGAAAATGATGCGTTCTAAGAATCTTCATACCGTTTGTGAAGAGGCAAAATGTCCGAATATTCATGAATGCTGGGCTGTAAGAAAAACAGCAACATTTATGATTTTAGGTGCGGTTTGTACACGTGCTTGTCGTTTTTGTGCGGTTAAAACAGGCTTACCAACTGAGCTTGATTTACAAGAACCAGAACGCGTAGCAGATTCAGTAGTTCAAATGGGCTTAAAGCACGTTGTTATAACAGCGGTTGCACGTGATGATTTAAAGGACGGGGGAGCAGCTGTTTTTGCTGAAACAGTACGCGCAGTACGTCGTAAAAACCCATTCACGTCTATCGAAGTATTACCATCTGATATGGGTGGAGTAGAAGAAAACTTAAAAATGTTAATGGATGCAAAACCAGATATTCTAAACCATAACATTGAAACAGTACGTCGATTATCTGACCGAGTTCGCGCTAGAGCAAAATATGAACGTTCATTAGAGTTTTTACGTCGAGCGAAAGAAATGCAGCCTGATATTCCAACTAAATCGAGCATTATGGTGGGCTTAGGTGAAACGAGAGAAGATTTAATTGAAGCAATGGATGACTTACGTGCAAACAATGTGGATATTTTAACTCTTGGGCAATACCTACAACCATCTAAGAAGCATTTACCAGTTCTTAAATATTACCCACCAGCAGAATTTGCAGAGCTTAAAGAAATTGCACTTAGCAAAGGATTTAGCCACTGTGAAGCTGGCCCACTTGTGCGTTCTTCTTACCATGCGGACGAGCAAGTACGTTCTGCAAAAGAAAAAACAGCAGAAGCTAAATAATGAAAAAAGAGAGCTAGCGATTAGCTCTCTTTTTGTTTGTACTCTAAAACGGTATTTGTACATGTTAATAAAATCTTTTTTAATTCTTCTGTGGATAATTCAATTGTAAATTCAGGAACACCAGGTGTAATTAAAATTTTATCGTACGTATAAATAGCGTTATCCACAATAATTGTTACATCGTGTGAATATCCGAAAGGAGCTACACATCCCGGCGTACAACCAGTTTTGTCTCGCAGTTCATCAGGAGAACAGAGAGATAAGCGTTCTCCTGTTAGCTCTTTCATCTCTCCCCGGTTGAGCCTTGTGCCCTCTAACGTAAAAAATACGTAATAATCTCCAGACTTTGATTTTAAAAATAAGCTTTTACTTGGAGTGCCTTGTAAGCCAAGTCTCTCACGTACGATCCGATCCGTCTCATAATCGAGTACTGGTTCGTGTTCGAATTTTTCATAAGAAACATTTGTTTTATGTAGTAAAGCAAGTACGTCTTCGTACATATGAAATGATACCCCTTTCTATTGTTAGAACAGTCTCTTCTCGTGGCGTCAACTGAATGTTTTGGAAAGGGATATTACTTGGACGATGCTTCCCATAAGCGTTTTATGATACATTGTTCGTCGATTGTAATTTCGTAAATATCAGGATTGGTTAAAGTTCTCCATTCATTAAAGCCAATCGTATGATCAAAATGTTTTAAAATGAGCGTAAGTAAATTGCCATGTGTAACAAGTAGTGTTGTCGTATGGTTTAATTGTAAAACGTCTTGAATAAGCGAAATGGCACGGTCTGTTGCTTGTTTTGTTGACTCTCCGCCTGAAAAGGCAATATCTATGTTCGTAAAAGTGGATTCTAGTTTTTGCATCCAATCATCCATTGGAACGTTGCTCAATATGCGTTCAGTTAATCGTTCATCTTCTTGGATAGATAAGTTAGCTTGGAGCGCATAGGGCCGAATGGAATCGATAGCTCGGACAAATGGGCTTGAAATAATATGATCGATTTGTAGATGATTTTCTAAGAGGAATGTAGCAAGAGTATTTGCTTGGTCTTTTCCATCGGTCGTTAATTCATCATCACGTTTTTGCCCAGTTGCTGAACAATGTCGTATTACAATAATTTTCTTCATAATTCATCCCCATCTTTCAAGTTGACGCTATATACTTCGACAAATGTGGAAATAATTCCTTTTTCTTGGAAACGGCATATTGATTTAAATATGTGGAAAATTAATGTGGATAATGAACATTTGAGGTGCAATCATGAATAAAATGATATGTATTGTATTTAGTCTTTGTTTTTTTATACACTTGTCCACAACTTATGCAGAGTCGAATCAAAAAGTAAATTATCAAGCAATCGAAATAAGTCATTTGTGAGTGAGGATGTTTTTTATAAACAGTTAGACAAGAAAATCTATAAAGAATACAATAATGCAGCATATAGTGTTCGGAAAAAAATCTTATTTAAAGAAGTGGCTGATGAAGAATTTTCTTTCCTACAAAAAACAGCCATGGGTCGTCGGAGTAGTGTGATGCTTCAAGATTTTTTTGTTCATCCTGATCGCCAAGTTTATTTTTTCGCTTCCTTTTCTCAAAATGAGGTAGAAGAGTTTCATAAATATATCGTTATAGATGCAGAAACAAAGAGGGAGCTGCAAGAGGACAAAAGTTATTATCAGTGTGGTAATTCATATAAAAAATAAACCACCAATTTTGGTGGTTTATTTTTTACTCCGGCACACTCATTAATTTCGCTTTCATCTTGCGAATAAGAACGACAGCGCCAATTGTACAGAGAAGTGTAATTCCTTCGGCAACGAAGAGATTGATTGTTTTTGTTTGGTAAAGTGCCGCGAAAAAGTCTACAAATGCGTGGAATAGTATAGCGTATACTAGGAAGATATATTTCTTCTGTTTTACTGCGTATAAAACAAGCATTGTAAAGGCGATTTGAAGCACGAGTGCCATAATTCTTTCTAAGCTACCAAGGAAGTATAAGTAGGCAGGTTGCTGAATTAACATGTCCTGTAAAATGCTGAGCTCGGGTTTTTGTTCAATCAGTCGAGCGAAGCTACCATCGTTAATAGAATTAGCAAAGATTAATGCTTGTAATGCAGAAAAACCGCCAATTAAAATAGATTCAATTCCGCCGTGACCTATTCCATAAGCGAAGCCATCTTTATATTCTAGATATTTTTTTAGTAAGAAGAAGAAGGCAACGAAGCGTCCTAATTCTTCAAAAATACCAGCAGTCAATCCGCCATAAATTGCGAAGACAAACGGATTTTCTAAAAATGGAGCGATTGTTGGATTACCGCGCATAAATAGGTGGAATGGTGTTTCAAGAATTTGGGTAAATCCGATAAAGATAAGAACACCAATGCCGACCACTTTCCAATTAATATGATATTTTTTACGGAAATAAACGAGTACGATAATTGGGACCAGAATCGAGACAATGAGTTGAAAGATGATGCTGGCAATTACAGTATTTGAAACCATACTTTCACCGCTTTCTAATATATGTACATATCTATTATGCATGAAATAGGGGAGAGATGAAACTTTTAGAAAGAAAATGAATTTACTTATTGACTCTAACGTTGCGTCATACTTTATCGTATGTACTAAGGGGGGATACAAATGACAATGAGAGTAAAAGAAGTAGCTGATTTAGTTGGAATTAGTGTGCGCACACTGCATCATTACGATGAAATTGGGTTGTTAACCCCAGACGAGACGACAGAGTCTGGATATCGTCTGTATTCCAATGAAAATTTAGAGACGTTGCAGCAAATTTTGTTTTTTAAAGAACTAGGCTTCCCTTTGAAGAAAATTAAAGAAATTATCATGAGTCCATCATTTGATCGCGAAGAGGCACTACAGCTTCATAAGAAAATGCTTCTTGAAAAGCGTGCCAGATTAGATAAGGTGATTGCGACGATTGATAAAACAATTCAGCATACAAAAGGAGAGATTGAAATGACGAATAAAGAGAAATTTGAAGGATTCGATTTCAGCCATAACCCATATGAAGAAGAAGCACGTGAAAGATGGGGAGACGCAGCTGTAGATAAAGCGAATGAATATGCGAAAGGTATGTCAAAAGAGAAGCAAGAAGAGTTTAATGCTATTTACAGAAATTTAGCGGCACTTAGACACGGTGCACCTGATTCCAAAGAGGCGCAAGAAGCTATCAAAGTATGGTACGATTACTTGCAAAACTTTAGTCACTATTCATTAGATGCTTTTAAAGGACTCGGCCAAATGTACGTCGCTGATGAGCGCTTTACGAAAAATATCGATAAGTTTGGCGAAGGTTTAGCGCAGTTTATGTGTGATGCAATGGAAGTTTATGCGGATCGTAATAAAAAATAAAAAGTAAAACAGGTGGAGATTTTCTCCACCTGTTTTACTTTTTAATCATATCATTCAAGGTCTGATCTCCCGTATTGTTCAAATGAGGATTTTTACTCATTTCACGTTTTAGCATATCGAGGCTTTGCGTATATTCTGTATCATTTAATGCGCCAGATTGAAGGCCTTGAATTTGGGAAATCAACTTTTGGTCTGTTGATACATATGCTTTATAATAGCGAGGGACGATGGACAAAGCAGCTCTATATACTTGATCCGCTACAAGTTTTGGATCCGTTGTGTTTGCACGATATACAACAAATACTTCATCATCGGTAACGAGTGTAGCAGCGTTTGTAACGTCAGGAAGTTTGACGGTCATGCTTGTAATCATTTCAGCGACTTTCTCGCGATTAATGGCCCCTACTTGTTTGTTAGATACTTCATGCTTTTGTTTAGAAGAATAACCGACTCTTGTGAGTCTTGTATTTGTATTTTCCGTATGATACATGTCATTTTTATTGGAAACAAGAACACGGCTTCCTTCTTCACGTTCCATTTCGGCTTTATTTGCTGGCTGGCAGCCTGCAAATAAGGAAAGAGTGAGGAGAGAGAGCATAATTTGTTTTTTCACGATGTATCACCTCCTTCTCCATAGCATGCACTAATTTTCAATTTTTTGTATTTGAAATTGTTGGTTGGTATGCTTTGTGATACGATAAAAAGAAGAATGCTTAGAGAGGAAGTTAATGATGGAGCAAAAGCAAGAGCAAGAGATGCATGCTACGGTGAGCATTAATAATGTTCAGTACGAAGTAATTAAAAACTTTCGTGATGGTTTTAGTGAAGAAGCATTTAAAGAGCGTTATGCAGAAATTTTAAATAAATATGATTACATCGTTGGGGACTGGGGTTATGAGCAACTTAGATTGCGCGGTTTCTTTGATGATAGTAATCAACGTTCGACATATGATACGAAAATTAGTACGTTATCAGAGTATTTATACGAGTACTGTAACTTCGGTTGTGCACACTTCGTATTACGAAAAGTGAAGAAATAAAAAAATCCTCTTACAATTGTAAGAGGATTTTTTGCATATACTCGCTTACAAACAAATCGAGATATAATCGCCTTCAGAAAGTATTGTATTTGGCTTCATTTGTTGTCCGTTCAATTGAATATCCCCATTTTTAATTTTATCCACAATGAGTGTACGGCTCCAGTCAGAAATATATGTGGATAAGGCTTTATCGATGCGGTGGGAACCGAAAATGAGGTCTAATACAAGCGTGATTTCGGCTATGCCGTTTTCTTTATGTTGCATAATGGAAATAGTAGTAGTTGTTTCGGCTTGATCTTGCTGGGTCATATCGATCGTTTCAACGTGATCAGTAAATGATTTATAAATACGCAGTTTTTGATTCCACGTATGATCTTTCGGACATTTATAAATAGCAAAGCGGTATATGTTTTTTCCATTGGCGTTATGCCTACGAATATTCGTATCAGTAAATAGGGTAGTACGTCCGCAATTTTTACAATATTTTTCGATTGTGTGTTGCTGATTTTCATATAAACTCCAAGAAAGTTGTACTTTCTGCATTTTCCTTCACCTCTTATAGTAGTGGCAAAGAAACGTAATACAGCTATTTGGATGTCTTGTAGTATGAAGACATGAGAAAAAGACAAAAATAAAAGGAGGTTCCCCAAAGAGGAACCTCCGTAAACATCATACTACAGATGCAATACGTTCCTTTGTAATGGGAATGGGCAGACTACTCCCTTGAAAAAGCGTGGTGCTTTTTTGAGAGTAATGCTATCCAATTGCTGGTCCATTACAAAGTAAATGTTGGCATACGTAGATAACGTCCTTTCTATCCAAATAGATTTATTCTTCATTATAACATATAATACTGAAAATTCAAAATAATAAAGGCGAAAAAACACCAGCTAAAATAGCTGGTGCATACGATAAATTATATAAGTTCAAATAAAAATGAGCGTAGTTCTTCTGCAATTTCTTCAGTCATAGAAAATGCGTGCTCTAAGTAGCCTGGTTCGTTTAAATCGTCAGCGCCGATGATTGCAAATTTATTACTTTGCATATCAAGTACAATTGTTTTACCGTAATGACGATCGGAGTATAAAAGCGCTAAATCATGACGCTCATTTTCTCCCATAAAGCTAACGAAACGAGTTTTTGTAGCGACAGTATCGTCGTACAGAAAGAAACGTTCTTCCATACACATGGCTCCTTTATTAAATATCTAAGTTTAAGTGTGGTTTATGATCTAAATGGTGATGCGTTTTAATGAATCGTACTGTTCTTGTTTTGTAACGCATTACGATAGAGTATGTTTCAGCTAAATCTCCGCCAAGGAATTTAACACCGTCTAATAACTCACCAGCAGATACACCAGTTGCTGAGAAGATTGCATCATCCCCAGATACTAAGTCATCTAACATAAGAAGTTGACGAGGATCTTCTAATCCCATTTCACGACAACGAGCTTCTTCTTCTTCGTTCATTGGAACTAAGCGAGCTTGCATTTCACCTTCAAGACATTTTAATGCTGCTGCAGAAATAACGCCTTCTGGAGCTCCGCCAATACCTACGAATAAGTCAATACCTGTTCCAGGTAGTGCTGTTGCGATTGACGCACCAACATCACCGTCACCAAATAATTTTACACGTGCACCTTTAGCACGAACACGATCGATAATATCTTGATGACGTTCACGTTCTTGAACGATAACTGTTAGATCGCGAATCTTTTTATTGTTAGCTTCTGCTACAATTTCAATTGTTTTTTCAATTGGATCATCTAAGCTAATTTTACCAGCTGCTTTTGGACCAACCGCGATTTTTTCCATGTACATATCAGGAGCATGAAGAAGGTTTCCTTTATCTGCGATTGCGATAACTGCCATTGCATTTGCAAGACCTTTTGCAACGATGTTTGTACCTTCTAGTGGGTCAACGGCGATGTCTACTTCTGGACCGTTACCTGTTCCTAGTTCTTCACCAATATACAGCATCGGTGCTTCATCAAGTTCTCCTTCACCAATTACAACTGTACCTGCCATGTTTACTGAATCAAACATATCACGCATTGCTGTAGTTGCTGCATCATCTGCTTCGTTCTTCTTTCCGCGGCCCATCCACTGTGCGGATGCTAATGCTGCTGCTTCTGTTACACGGACAATTTCTAGTGCGAGTTCACGTTCCAAGATTTCATTCCTCCAATTTCAAAAATCATACAAATATAACTATAACAAATAACAGAGAAAAGGTGAATTCGAAAAATTGTCGATTTTTTCAGAAGAAAGCGTTACAATTAAAATGTAAATGCTTTAATTTCCAGGTAGGTGACATTCATGTATTTTGTAGACAGAAAGAAAATAGAACAAATGCTAGTATGTTTAGAACGAGCAACAAGTACATTTCAAGAGAAAAAGATATATGAAACCGAGTTTGAATTTTATGCATTAGAGCGCATAGCCCATCTTATTATTGATACTGTATTAGATGTAGGAAATGCGATGATTGATGGATTTATTATGCGCGATCCAGGAAGTTATGAAGATATTATTGATATTTTAATGGATGAGCGAGTGATAAGTGAAGAAGATGGACAAGGGATGAAAGAAATTATCCTTCTTCGAAAAATGCTTATGCAAGATTATATTCAAATGAATCATGATGAATTATATAAGACGATTCAAAAACATATTGCAGTGGTAGAAAAATACCCAGCAAATATTCGCAGTTATTTAGAAAAGGAATTAGGACCTGTATCTGCATTTGTACCAGAATAATTATGCTTATAAGATCCCCAGAGAATGCCTTTTGGGGATCTTATATTGTATGTGAGAAAGAAAAGGGAGAAGGGTGAAGTATGGGGGAAGCACGTACTACGAAAGACGAGATTGTACAATTGTTGAAAGTAAAGGGAGAGCACACAGTAGCGGAACTAGCTGACGTTTTAGAGATTACAGAAATGGCAATCCGAAGACATTTAAGTAATCTTGAGAAAGACGGACTCATTTATTCTAAGATGGTAAGGCAACATGTCGGAAGACCAACTTATTTGTATGGATTAAGTGAAAAGGGAGAAGATACATTCCCGAAAGAGTATAAGCAATTTGCGATTGATATGCTAGAAGATTTAGCTCGAATGGGCGATGAAAAAATACTTCGTTATGTTTTAAAAGAGAGAACGAAGCGAATGGAAGAACAGTTACAAAAGCGAGTGAGTGATCAAAAGAATTTAGCATATAAAGTGCAAGAGATAGCAGCGATGCAAGAGAAAAATGGTTATATGGTTCAAATTAAGAGAGACGGAGAGAACTCTTTCGTAATTGAAAAACAAAACTGTCCGTTAAAGGAAATTGCAGAGAGATTTCCGCAAGTATGTGAAGATGAAAAAGAGATGTATAAGCGTTTATTTGCAGGGGCAGATGTAAAGACGTTAGCAAACATGTGCGAGGGCGATTGTAGTTGTTCTTACCAAGTAAAAGAGAAAAAATGAACGTTATGGGGCGCTTTAAGGTAAAGCGTTTTTTTCTTTGTAAAAAGCGGGTAATATAAGAATGGTATGATAAGGTGAGAACGTTAGCATAGAAGGAGAGACATAATCGATGTATAAAGGGTACTTAATTGACTTAGACGGTACGATGTATCGCGGAGAAGAACAAATTGAAGAAGCAAGCGACTTCGTAAAAGCATTAGGAGAGCGCGGCATTCCATATTTATTCGTTACGAATAACTCAACTCGTAAACCAGAACAGGTAGCAGAAAAACTTGTTCGTTTCGATATTCCAGCGAAAGCAGAGCAAGTATTCACAACGAGTATGGCGACTGCGAACTTCATTTATGAACGTAAACAAGACGCAACTGTATATATGATTGGTGAAGAAGGCTTACACGATGCACTTGTGGAAAAAGGATTTGAACTTGTGGATGAAAATCCTGATTTCGTTGTTGTTGGTTTAGATCGTGACATCACATATGAAAAATTAGCAAAAGCTTGTCTTGCTGTGCGTAACGGCGCAACGTTTATTTCTACAAATGGAGACATTGCCATTCCGACTGAGCGCGGATTGTTACCAGGTAACGGCTCATTAACATCAGTTGTAGCAGTGTCAACAGGTGTGGATCCAATCTTTATCGGAAAACCAGAATCAATCATTATGGAACAAGCTTTAAAAGTGCTTGGCATAGAAAAAAATGAAGCATTAATGGTTGGGGATAACTATGATACAGACATTTTAGCAGGAATAAATGCTGGTATGCATACCCTTCTTGTCCACACTGGAGTCACAACTGTGGAGAAGTTAACAGAATATGAAGTACAACCAACGCAAGTTGTGCATAACTTGACGGAGTGGATTGAGAAGATGTAGTGAAGAAAGCTGTTCCAAACTTTGGAACAGCTTTTTTTATTCCTGCTATTTGCAGGCAGCCCGATTGGTGTGGGCTAACATTCAGTTGTGACTAGTGTCGATTTTTGTCGGTAAGTCGATATATTTTAAAAATCGCCGATATAATCTGAGTTGCGCCGATATATTTAGAAAATCGCTGATATAATCTGAGTTGCGCTGATTTAATTTTATTAAAAAGCACGATTCACAACGTCTTTAACCTCTTCAAGATATTGTTTACGCACACTGTTATCCACAGAAGGAACACTTGTATAGAATGTATGCTCAATTGTTTCAATGCCTGTAAATTCAAAAATACCAACATCCGCTGTTTTCTTCATTGCATCAAACATGCCGCCTGCTGTGTATGCTTCTTTCGTATTGCCCATTGTAGATAATAATAACCCTTTTTTACCGCTTAATAACTTCTCGATGCCATTTTCACCGTAAGCATAAGCGAAGCCGTGGCTAAATACACGGTCAACGTATCCTTTTAAAATAGCAGGAAGTCCCGCCCACCAAACTGGATAAATAAATGTAATGCTGTCAGCCCAAGAGATATGCTCTTGCTCTTCTTTAATATCTGCTGGTGTGTTTCCTTGAGAAAATGAGATGAAATCGGAAGCGCCTAATACTGGATTGAAGTTTAATTCATATAGATCGCGAACGCGTACTTCATGGCCTTTTTCTTCTAATTTACTTTTTACCGTTTCTAAAATCGCATGGTTGAAGCTTTCTGTATTTGGGTGTGCATAAACGATTACATGTTTCATTGTTCTTCCTCCTATTTGTGGATATGTGAATAGTTATTTGTATATCTGTAACTATTATGGTTACTGCTTTTGTAGAAGTCAAGTAATACATATGTATGTATAAAAAGACGCCCGAAAATCGCCTTTTTATACCCCGCTCATACAAAGTACAAAAAAGACAAATAAAATAATGACAATACCAATGCCGAAGTTAAATACGAGAGTACTATCCATATATGTAGCCTCCTTGCTTGAAAGTAAAAAGCACTCTAGTTAAGAGTGCTTTTTTATTTTGAATCTACTTTATAATTTTTAGAAAGTGATTCATGCGTGTAATGATTTACATTATTTTATGTATTTATACTTTGAAATGAGTAAGTCCTTGTTGGATATAGAAAAAAAGACACTCGTTGGAGTGTCTTTTAAGATGACAAAATGTGCCAATTGCTTGAGGTTGATAAGACGCTAATTTCCGTGTTAACGCCTTTTCTCTAATCAAGAAGTGTAGCAACAGCGATTCAAATAAATTGTACCACTTGTTTAATGGCTGTGCGTATGTAATTCTGCATATTGCAATTAGAGGGAAATTTAATGTGAAAAATGAATGAGTAAATATATAGAATATTTGATAAGGAGTGAGAAGATTGGATATACATGTGTTAACAAAAGAAGAAGCGATGGAGATAAATACGTGGGCGTACGAGGAACCATATAATTTATATAGTTTTTCAGGCGAGAAAGAAGTAATGGAAGAGCTATTAGATGGAATGTATTATGGCTGTTGTGACGGTCAAGGAGAGTTCATCGGTTATTTTTGTTTTGGAGCAAATGCACAAGTACCAGGTGGAAGAGATGCTAATTTATATGGTGGAGAAGATGTGATTGATATCGGACTTGGCATGAAGCCGGCGTTAACTGGGAAAGGAATGGGGAAAGAATTCTTCCAAGCTGGAATAGCGTTCGCCACGAAAGAGTTTAATGCAAAAATGTTTCGATTAAGCGTAGCGACATTTAATACAAGAGCAATTACGTTATATAAAAATATCGGATTTAGACAAGGGACTATTTTTTTGAGTCGCGGAAGAGAATTTATGCTGATGGAATACGAAAGGCCGTCAGCATGAAACTGACGGCCTAGAAAACATTATCATTCTGAGTGCTCAGCTCGGTGCGCTAAACGGCTTGACGCAGCGGCAGCGATTCCGCCGACGATATCATCAAGGAATGTATGCACCTTTCCAGTTGATTTATCATTTAAGTATTCTAAAATACCAGGTTTTAATTTATCAATATATCCAAAGTTCGTGAAACCGATAGAGCCATACACATTCACGATAGAAAGTGCGATAACTTCATCAATTCCGTATAAGCCTTCATCACGTTTTACAATATCTTGTAACGGCTCACTTAGCATTCCCTTTTCAGCAAGGACATCAAGCTCGATACCAGTAATCAGTGCGTTTTGTACTTCACGTTTTGATAGTACACGTTCTACATTGTAACGGCATTCTGACATCTCTAAATTTGGATGATATTTTTTTTGAAGAAAATGAACAAGCTCAGCAATATCGTCAATTGTTACACCGCGCTCTTGTAATAGTTGTAATGCTCTTTCTTGTAGTTGATTTGATTCTTTCATGTTTATCACCTTTTTTTCTTTTTAGTATTTGTATACGTTTCGTTGCTTTATCATGTGCATAGGAATGAAAGGCGAGCACAAGCTCATATATATAAAGAAAAACCATAGGTGGCGACTGCGATGATTCATCATATTTATGAGCATTATCACATGCATGTTAAAGAATTAATCCCCCTTGGCCCCTATAAAAGCTTTTGGATTCGCAACAAAATTTATGTACTTGTTCCAATTGGAGACATGGAGGAAGAAGTACTTGTAGAGATGAAAAAGCTCAGTGACTATATGAACCAGCAAGGGGATATAACTGTAGCGACTTTCGTTCCGACTATACACGGCTACTATGTAAGTGAGATAGAAGAACAAAATTACTGCTTATTAAAAGGTATGCGTGCATTAGAACGACATGCTACATCATTAGGAAGTGAGCTTTCTATATTCCATAAACGAGGTGCTTTTTTTCCAGAAGAGATCGAGCAATTAAGCCGCATTGGTGAATGGAAAGCGTTATGGGAAAAAAGGCTCGATCAATTAGAAAAGTTTTGGCAATCACAAGTGATGAACCACCCTACAGACGTATTCGATCAATTGTTTATTGAATCCTTCCCGTATTACTTAGGAGTTGCAGAAAATGCAATTCAATATGTTGTCGATACAGAGATGGATGATACGCCCCAACTGACTGATGCAGCAACAATTTGCCAAGAACGATTTACACCTTTATTATGGCATCAAACGAAGCGTCTCAAACTCCCTTTTGATTGGGTGTATGATCACCCAACTCGAGATATAGCAGAATGGATTCGCTATATGATGATTGAAAAAAAGAAAGACTGGGATCAAACAATCGTTCAATTTGTTACAGATTATGAACGGAATTACTCGCTGTCCTCATTTGGTTGGCGCTTATTATTTGCAAGGCTCCTGTTCCCGCTTCACTATTTTGAAACGGTCGAACGATATTACCAAACTGGAAACGAAGAACAAAAAAGCATATATAGAGATCGCTTAGAAGCCATTTTACACGATGTGAACCGCTCAGAGCAATTTATGAAGCACTTTTATGGCTCACTTCGTTTACCAGTAGATAAGCTTGGGATTAGAAAATTAGATTGGTTATCTTAAAAATATAAAAAAGAGACCGAGTGAGGTCTCTTTTTTATATACCACAATTTTATGTAATACATTATGCCCCTACCTGCTGATCTGTACATATATTTAAAACGAATTGATGCTTTTCGAGCTTTTCATTTACTTTATCCAATAATTCTTGCTGGATTTCTTTAAATAAAAATTGGTAGCTCGCATTCCATGTTGGTATAACAGATGAAAGGTCTAATAAATACTCTTTTTTCTTTTCTAGTTCTTGAATTGTTAAAAAAGTGTTCCCCATTCTTGGCATGTGTCGTCCCCCTATGTTTTTTTCTATATATGTGTGAACGATTCTATATTATTAATTATCGCATTTTTTGAGAAGGATTTCCAATTTTGTTTTATGATGTTAACGGATAAATGTAATTTGAATAAAAAAAGGAGACCAAATTTGGTCTCCTTTTAGAAGGCGATTCTGAACGAGCCGCTTCTGCTTTTAATTAAAATACTTGTTCTACTTCAATAACGCCTGGTACTTCTTCAAGTAATGCGCGTTCGATACCAGCTTTTAGTGTGATTGTAGAACTTGGGCAGCTTCCGCATGCACCCATAAGGCGTAATTTTACGATACCTTCTTCAATGTCTACTAATTCAACGTCTCCGCCATCGCGAAGTAAGAATGGACGTAATTTATCTAATACTTCTAGTACTTGTTCTTGCATATGTGGGTTTTCCATTTTTATCGACTCCTTTCATCAGTTTTATTATAATCAAGATAGAGGGGAAAATCTATTTTTTCTGTTCTTGTTTTAATGTTGAAATTTTTTATCATGTTTACAACGTGTTTTTTCAGTATAGGGGTATGGAATAAGTTTGTAAAATGATGTGCTTATGTAATAAGACATCTGAATATACTGTTGAAACAAGAAGTGGGGGAGAAGAAATGGTTAATGTGCAAGTGTATGGGACGAAAGTAATTTGTGCGAGCTGCGTTGGAATGCCATCTTCAACAGAAACGTTTGAGTGGTTACAAGCGGCGATTGGTCGTAAATATGAAGGACAAGAAAATAAATTTAATTTCGAGTATATTGATTTTCAAGAAGAACAAGAAGATGAAGATAAGAGAGCATTCGCTGAGCGTGTAGTGGAGGAAGATCTATTTTATCCGGTCGTTCTTGTAAATGGAGAAATTGTTGGAGAAGGAAATCCTCGTTTGAAGGATGTTTACGAAGAAATCGAGAAATATTTATAAAGCAGGAAGCCTTTGCGAATTTGCAAAGGCTCTTTTTTATTGGAGGGATAGATGTGAAAAATGGAGTGAAGCATGCGTTACCAACGGAAGTACGACAGTTAATGGAGCAGTACACAGTAGAATTAAAAGAAATTTTTTTAGATGAAAAAATAGTCGGCGTATATATTTACGGGTCCATCACACTAGGCGCATTTCATAAGGAAACGAGCGATGTTGATTTTGTTACAGTAATAAATGATTCCGTGAATGAAGCTGAAAAACAGCAGCTTGTGGAACTACATAAGAAACTTAGTGATAATACGCTAGGTAAAAGAATGGACGGTATGTATATTCCGCTTGCTGATTTAGGGAAATACAATGATGAAATAAATGAGTATGTGTATTGTGCAGATGGTAAAGCTAATGTTGGTCATTGGGACATTAATGCGGTCACATGGTGGACGTTGAAAAATCAAGGCATTACAGTTACCGGAAAAGAAGCAGAAGATCTTCCGCTGCAAATACAATGGAGTGATGTAGTAAATACGATGAAATATAACGTAGAACAGTACTGGAGTGAAAAGGCGAAGAAGCCATATTTATTTTTTATAGAAGAGTGGGTAGAATCAGCTGTCGTTACGATGGGACGTATTTTATATACACTAGATCATAAAACAATCGTTTCAAAAGATAGAGGATTGCAATACTTGTCAGAACGTTCAGCGGAAGAATGGGAGCTTTTATTAAAAGAAGTAGAGCGAATACGACACAATCCAAAAGAAAAGCGAATGCTCTCAAGGTGGAGAAGGGCAGATATGACGAAGAGGTACTTACTGCATTTAATTGAAACATGTAAAGAGAAATGGTAGGGAAAAAACCGATGATACAGTAAATTGTATCGTCGGTTTTTGTGTTGGAAATGGTATATAATGGTTTAAAAGGTTTAATTATACTGGAGGGGATAAGATGAATACAGAATTAGCTACATATGAAAAAAAGAATGTAGTAATGAGTATGCGCGAAGTAATTAGCATGATAATAATTATTTTTGGAGTAATGTATGGAATTGGTTTTTTAAACATTATATATGACTCTTCCTTATATCCATGGTATGTAGATCATCTTATTCCGCCTTTAACATTTCTTACTATTATTTTTATATATTCACCAGCAAGAAATCACTGTGTACAGTTAGTAAAATCAATACAGTTCAATAATTTTAAACATTATGTAACGATAGTAATAACAACGATTGTAATGCTTATGTATCTTGCGGTATTAAATGTAGTTTTACCACATGGGCTTGGTGTGGATGAATCTAATATAGTAATAGAACCTACTACAAGTGAAATCATTCTATACGTAGTTGTGCTCACAACTTTTGCGCCTATTTGGGAGGAAATTGTATTTCGAGGTATGTTTTTTATGAAATTATCTCAGCGCTTCTCTACACTTAGTAGTGCTGCTATAAGTGCTTTCATATTTACTTTAGGGCACCCCCTTACAGTAGGTAGTATTTTATATATTTTTGGTATGGGTATATGTTTAGCATACACATATAAGAGAACGAAGAATTTACTCGTTCCAATTGGGATTCATTTATTAAATAATTCGTTTTATTTATTAGTAAATTTTCAACTATAAAAAGACGTCTTTTAAAAAGGAAGTCTTTTTTATTTTGTAGTAGATAGAAAAGTATTTACAAGCATTGTGTAGAGGAAAGATGATAGAAAAAAATATGCGCATGGGGGAAGATGATGAGTAAATATAAATTACATATAGATAAAGAACAACTATGGAAAGGCTGCGTTTTAAATTCGATTGCCCATGCAATTAATGTAGCGCATTGTCCAGATTTCTCACATGAAAGTTCATGGGATGGATTTAACTATAGTATGCAAGATAGCCAAGGGGGACAAGGGACAATTACGTTTCATCCGAATTACACGATTGTATGTCTTCAAGATGTGAATAGCGAGAGAATTGATGAGTGGATTGATGCGAAAAATTATTTTGAAGGGGCACCTTCGGAAGTAATAGACATTGCGAAAGAAGAAGCTCTTCAATACGTATTAGAAGAAGTAGAAGGCGAAACAGTGCCTTTCATTACAGCAGCATTTTGGATTGAGGAGAGCGGTGCATATTCAATTGATTCATTTGAAGAGATAGAAGAGCATGGCGGATCCTTATTAGAAATCCCGCTACTTAATCTGCACTCAGCAATGGAAAGATTAGAAGAAGAATATGAGCTGACAGAAGAGCAAATAGAGCTTTTACAACTCGTGTATGAGAGAAAAATCAAAAATCCAAATGAGGAAATTATGTTGTCTAAAGAAGAAGTAGCGATGATTGGAACGGATGATGACGGAGGACTGGAAGTATGTAAGGACTCATTTGAAGAAATGAATATTACTTGGGAGTTGTAGGAGAGGATATAAAAATGGGATAAATGACTAGTAGAAATGCAATGTGAAGTTATATTGCTTCTTCTATTAGTTTTTTATATAGGACTGATGTTTGCAGCAAATCGAAAATGATAGCAAAATAATACGAAATATGGATAGTTTCATGTGAAACATTTTTAGTATTAAATATATATAAAGTTTAACTTAGTGTATTAAACATATCATTCATAAGTATTTTAATATATTTAAAAGGAAAATGAAATAATTAATGAATAATTGTCGGAATATATTCGATTTCCGTTCATTTTTATAAAATATGTGTACTTTTTGTTAGATTCCTTCATTTTGTACATATACAATAAATGTATATAGAAATAAGAAAAGGATGATGTACGTGAAGGACACTGTTTTACAAGAAACAATTTCTCAGCAAGAATTACATAAAGTTGTTCAAAAAAATACAGCTTATTATGATTTTAAGTGGGGTAAAGTAGAAAATCCTGCGCAAGGGAATACATGGAATTGGGTAGCCTTTTTCTTCCCAACCTTTTGGTTAGCTTATCGTAAAATGTATAAGTTATTTATTATATTTGCGTTATTGGCTATACCTAGTATAGTTATACCCCCTTTTATAGATATTCCAGATGGGATTTATGTAACATTTAGTTTAGCTCTTCAATTAGGAATGATGATATTTACTGGATGGCAAGGAAACCGTTTATATTATAAGCATGCTGTTCGTGTTTTTCGTAAGGGAGAAGATGCGTCTGATCATGAGAAGGCGTATTTCTTACAATCAAAGGGCGGCGTGAGTATTGCTGGTATGATTGGTTTACAGATTATAGTCGGGATTGTGTTTGGTTTAGCTGCGTTCGGGCTGTCCTTTTTACCAACTGAGCCGAATATTAAAAACGTTGTTCGTTCAAGTGATGAAGGGGTTACTTTAGAAATTATGACAGATAACCCAACTTGGAAGTTTGTGAAGAAAGAAAAAGAGTATGACGTAGTAGAGTTTACTGGTTATGATTATACAGAGAAGAAAAACGTGAAAATAAAATTTGCTGTTTATTTCGATGAAGATTATTTCGAGTGGCAAGAGGTATACGAGAATAATAAGAAGTTAAGTGAAGAAGAGTTAGAAGAGTATCAATTTTATATTGAAGAAAATAGTTGGAGTTTCTAGAGCGAAACTCGTTCATTTTGGAAAGAAGGACCTTGTGAAGGTTCTTCTTTTTTTATTGGAAACACCATACAAATTGAAATTTTGTAAAATACAATAAAAAATGAGAATTTGAGGTAGGCTTGTCAATAACGTGAGACTATGGCACTATAAAGAAATGCTATACAAATTTTATTTATCGAGATGTAAACATCAATTTTGATTTTTACGTATAAATAATGAACGGAGGAAATGAATTTATGGCTACTTTACCAAATTGTCCAAAATGTAATTCAGAATATACGTATGAGGATGGCGTTCTTTTCGTATGTCCTGAGTGTGCTCATGAGTGGGGCCAAGAAGCAGAAGCTGAAAATAATGATGGTGCAAAAGTTGTAAAAGATGCGAACGGAAACGTTCTTCAAGACGGCGATGCTGTTACTGTTATTAAAGATTTAAAAGTAAAAGGAACTTCTTCAGTTGTGAAGATCGGTACGAAAGTAAAGAGTATCCGTCTAGTTGATGGCGATCACGATATTGATTGCAAAATCGACGGTTTCGGAGCTATGAAGTTAAAATCACAATTCGTTAAGAAGGCGTAATAAAAAAGAGGAGGCGGGTAGCCTCCTCTTTTTTATTGTCATTTTTTTTCGGTAAGTCGATATGATTTCATTTACGATGAACAGAGTATGATTTACCGAGCAAGAAGTATCATTTACCGCGCACTATAGTCAACCTCTTTCAACTGACATCGCTTATTAAAGAACGTTTTATATCCAAGCTGTAAAAAGATAATGACAGCAAAGGCAGTACTTCCAGAAATACCGAGTATGATGGCAATTTGATATTGAATAGCTGTGAACGGTGATACACCAGATAAGATTTGTCCTGTCATCATGCCTGGTAGGCTTATAATCCCCATTCCGACCATAGAATTGATTGTAGGTAAAATGGCAGAGTCAAAAGCGTCGCGTATGAGCGGAGCAGCAGCTTCTTTCGGTGTTGCGCCCAGCATAAGTGCACCTTCAATTTGACCTCTTTGCGATTTCATATTGTTTAAGAACGTATTTGCACCAAGAGAAACACCAGTCATGGCATTCCCAACTAACATTCCTGTAATAGGGACGATATATTGCGGAGCATACCAAGGGTCATGACCGATAATAACAAAGATAAATAGTAGAAGTGGCCCAATTGATCCGGCGACCATGGAAAGGGCGGCTACTCGTTTTAATTCTTTAGACATTGGGATGCTAACTCGTTTATAAATATTAAAAATTGCAAAGGTAGTAATAGAAGTAATGAGAGCAATTGTATAAAATGGATTACTATTTTCAAATACGTATGTAAGGACATATGCAACAAGTACGAGTTGGATGGTCATACGGAATGTTGCGAGCGCGATTTGTTTTTCGCGAGGTATCCCTTTTAATTTCACAATCCCGATTAAAATAAGAATGAAAATATAGGCAGCCGCAAGTTGCCAAATTTGGAGTTCAATAACGCCCTTCAACAGAGAGCACTTCCTTTCTAGTTGCACCGTTTGCCTTACTAATTTCAATAATGTCGTCTGCAATTTCTTCTGGAAGTTGTTGCGAGTGTGTGATGAAGATAACTGTTTTTTTCTTTTTTCGTGCTAGTTCAGTAAATTGTTTCATTACGCGTCGTTCTGTATCACTGTCTAATGCTGAAGTAGGTTCATCTAATAAATAGACAGGTGGATCCATAAGTACAATACGAGCAAAGGCAAGCCTTTGTTTTTCACCGCCGGATAATGAGGAAGCGCTATCTTCTAATTGCTTGTCTAAACTAATGGTTTTTAGTGCACTCCGCAGGGCATCATCATTTGGAAATGGTTTTTCAGAAAGACGAAGTCCCATTAATAGGTTGTCTTTAACGGTTCCATCAAAAATAGGTGGAGTTTGCCCAAGCATAACTACGTCACGACGTAATTGAATAGGTGGATAATTAGAAATTAACTTTCCGTTATATTCAATTGTACCGGATGTTGGAGATTGTAAATCGTTTAACATCCGAAGCAATGTACTTTTTCCGCTTCCGCTTTCACCGATAATGCAAGTAATCTTTTCTTTTTGAATCCGTAAATAAGGAATGTGTAGTATATCTTTATATATAACGTCTTTTAATATAAACATAAATCGCTCCTTTCTGATTCTAGTTATATCGTATCAAAAAAGAGGGGGAAATGGTTATAACGAACAACGTTTTTTCTTCATCTTGAGTTTTATTAATAAGTTAAGTAAACGATCTAATTCTTGGCTGAAAGAAATCACTTTATCATGAGTGAATCCGTATTGTTCAACGAGATAGATTAACTCTTTCTTTTTCGCTTCTATTCGATTGTTTAGTTTCGATAAGTTCATAAGTTGAATGTAATGCCTCCTACAAAAGTATTTATCACATAAAAAATAAGACCGAATGAATTCGGTCTTAAAGGAAATAATAAGACAACTTACAAATAGCATACACTTTTTATCAATAGTTTTTAATATGAAAATGAAAAATAAATCATTATACATATTGAAAAAGATGTGTCTGATAATTATATGTTAACTCATAAAAGAGGCTGCCTACTTAGTAGACAGCCTGTAAAGTATTAACCTTTATGATATTTGTACATCCAAAGAAGACCAGATTTTAATAATCTCGGTACACGTCCCATTAATGGTTGGTTTGCTAGTAAACCAAAGCCGTGCTTCTTACCGAGAGAACCGAGAACACCTTTTAATTTAATTACAGGTAGTTCGTCAGGAAGTGCTTCATTATTCCAACGTTTTAATAATATTTGGACAATTTGTTCTCCTTGACCTTCAGCAAGTTGGGCAGATGGTGCATGTGGAAGTGCTGCGCAATCTCCTACAACGTAAACATGATCGTTATTTGGAATATTATGATATTTAGTTAAGACAACCCGTCCGCTACCATCTTGTTCAACTGGAAGGTTTCGAACAACTTCATTCGCTTGAATACCAGCTGTCCAGACGATTGCATCACATTCAAGTGGTTCATCGTGGTTGTACACAATATTTGGTTCTACTTTTGTAATGTTAGAGTTTCGTATAATGTTAACTTTATGCTTTACAAACCATTCTTCTACGTATCTACTTAATTTCTCTGGATATGGGAATAAAATTCTATCTTTTCGATCAAATAAGTAGATTTTTAAATCAGAACGGCTTTCCCGAAGTTCACTTGCTACTTCAACACCACTTAAGCCAGCACCAACGACAGCTACTGTTGCATTTGGTTCTAGACTATTTAATTGTTCATATGTCTTACGTGTTTGTTCAATTGATTGTAGACTATGTGTATATTCCCTAGCCCCAGGAACGTTATGATATTTATCTTCACAGCCAAGTCCGATAATTAAATCATCATATTGGATCGCTTCGCCGCCATCGAGATGAACAGCTTTTTCTTCGAGGTCAATATTTGTTACTGTGCCGTATTGAATATTGAGGCGTGGGTGTTCAGGAAACGGTATACGAATATGCGTTTCTGAAATAGTACCCGCAACTAATGCATAATATTCAGTTTTGAAGCAATGGTATGGTACTTTGTCGATTAATGTCACTTGTACATCATCTGGAAGTTGGTTGCTTGGAAGTAGCCTTTGCAGAATTCTCATTCCACCGTAGCCGCCACCTAGTATTACGAGGTGTTTCATGATGGATTACCCCTTTTCTGTTGAAATATCCCCTAATCATAAAATTTTATATTAATAAAATATTTTGACTTTACTCAATCAAATTATATCGAATTTGTGAACAAATAACAATGCATGAATGAATACTCTGTTGTACAATAAGAAGAAAAGTAAAGTAAACTGTTTTTCCTTTGTAGTTACTATTTCATTAGAAGTAGCATGTTATATAGAAGAAGTCATCTACTTTGAAGTGAAGTAATGAAGTAACTAAATAGTTTAGACTGTGTAACGAAAACAAC
This sequence comes from Bacillus thuringiensis, assembly GCF_001595725.1. Lineage (GTDB taxonomy): Bacteria > Bacillota > Bacilli > Bacillales > Bacillaceae_G > Bacillus_A > Bacillus_A thuringiensis_K. Next base: position 4,730,551 of record NZ_CP014282.1, on the reverse strand, counting down.
AAGAAACAGCTTAGTTTTCTTCTTATAGATAAAGTCAGAAGGTAATTTGTTTTGTAGTACAGGGGGGAGAATTTTGATTAAACCATTAATTGAATTTTGTGTAGGTAACCTTGCAAGTGGTTCGCAAGCAGCTCTAGAAAAATTAGAAAAAGATCCGAATTTAGATGTAATGGAGTATGGTTGTTTAGGATATTGTGGTATTTGTTTTGAGGGACCGTTTGCACTTGTAAATGGTGAAGTTGTACAAGGTGCAACAGTAGAAGAGCTTGTTAATAATGTATATGAGTATTTGGATGAAAATCCAATGTTTTAAGGTGTTGCGAATCAGCAGCACCTTTTTCATTAGATAAAACTTTATTTCGTGGGGAAGGCTAATACTGATTATTAGCCTTCCCCAATCGAAAATAGTGGGATAAATAAAAAAAGGCCCTTTTTAGAAGGGCTTTTTTCTTACACAAATTGTGTAAGAGTGGCTCATCGCCAAACGTTGTCAAATATGAGAAACGGGGGACATTCATATTGTGTTCTAAAAGCATGCATTTTATACTTAACATAACAAATTATTTTTGGAGTGAATATAAATGAGCCAATTTTCTTTTACAAAAATGCATGGTCTTGGCAATAGTTATATATATGTAAATATGTTTGAAGAGCAAATTTCTGAAGAAGATTTAGCCCTTGTGGCGGAAAAGGTTTCAAATATTAATACTGGTATTGGAGCAGATGGGATGATTTTAATTTGCCCTTCAGACGTAGCTCCGGTGAAAATGCGTATGTTTAATAATGATGGTTCTGAAGGAAAGAGCTGTGGTAACGGTTTACGCTGCGTAGCGAAATATGCGTATGAGCATAAACTAGTAGAAGAAACAGTTTTCACAATTGAAACGTTAGCTGGCATTGTAACGGCGGAAGTAACAGTAGAAGAAGGGAAAGTTACATTAGCGAAAATCGATATGGGGGCACCGCGTCTAACACGTGCAGAAATACCGATGCTTGGTGAAGATGAAACACCATTTATTCGTGAAAACTTCTTATATAATAATCATCGTTATGCATTTACAGCTGTTTCAATGGGAAATCCGCATGCGATTATTTTTGTTGATGATGTAGAAAAAGCACCTCTTACAACACTTGGACCCGTCCTTGAGACACATGAAATGTTTCCAGAGCGAGTAAATGTTGAGTTTATCGAAATTTTGAATGATGAAGAGATGAACTTCCGCGTTTGGGAACGTGGATCTGGTATAACGCAAGCTTGCGGAACAGGGGCGTGTGCTGCAGTTGTAGCTGCTATTTTGAATGGAAAGATGGAACGTGGTAAGGAAATTACAGTTCATTTAGCTGGCGGCGATTTAATGATTGCGTGGACTGAAGAGGGAAGCGTGTTGATGAAAGGACCTGCGGAAGTAATTTGTCGCGGAGTGTATGAGTACAAGATAGAAGCGTAAAGATGTATAATGGACTAAGAACAGAAAGGAAGGTGTATTTCATGATTGAAGTAACAGAACAAGCAGCTTTTCAAATTAAAGATATGTTAAAAGATGCTGAAGATGGAGAGAAGTACGTGCGCCTTGCTGTCCACGGCGGCGGATGTAGCGGTCTTTCTTACGGCTTAGGATTTGAAGTAGAACCAAAAGAAGACGACACAGTTCTTGAGTTTTTCGGTGTTGAATTTGTTATCGATACAGAAAGTGCTCCAATTGTTAAAGGAGTAAAAATTGACTATAAACAATCTATGCTTGGCGGTGGATTCACAATCGACAATCCAAACGCAATCGCATCATGCGGATGTGGATCATCTTTCCGTACAGCATCGAATGCTGGTAAGCCAGAAGAGTGCTAAGTTTTTAGCAGAAATAGAGAAAGACCTTTTTAGCGATAGAATAAAATCGTTAGAAAGGTCTTTTCTTTTTGTGTTAAAACAGAAAATGCATGTAAAGTTACTTTAGATTTTAATTTAAATGTTATTATATATAGTATATATAATTTACACTGTGAATTCGAGATTCATATTATTCGTTTTAAGATAAGATTATGTAGACAAAATGTAAATAATTAGCAAAAATATACTATTTATTAGTTATATTTAATGTTAATATTTGTAACGAAGATGATTGGGAATTATGTTCGAAATAGTTGTAAATGCATCGGTTATTACTAATAGGTAGATTTATGCAGCACGATTGGTTCAACTAATAATCAGTGGGGATGAAGAACCCCCCCACTGATTAAAGTTTCACTTTATACAAAAAAGGTGCATAAGGGAGAAGGTTATAGCCAATTGTATAGAACTGAATAGTTCCGTATTAATTAAAATACGTTGATTACTAGATATTAAAAATACCGGGGGGATTAGAGTGAAGTCATTTAAGAAAGTACTTATAGTAGGGATGGCGTTGATTACAGTATCGATTTTGGGAGCTTGTTCTAGCGATACAGACGTATTAACAAAAGTAGGAGCAAAGCAACCAGCGAAGGCGGAAGGTGAAGTACTAAAAGATCAGAAGAAAACACCTATGACTACGAGCAAACGTGAAAGTATTAAAAATGAGGATGCACCATCATCACAAAAGCGTTATATTTCTCATGATGAATCTCAAAAGATTGAGGAAGGTATGACGTATACGGATATTCTTAATACGATTGACTATGGTGGTGAGAACATAAAACATTATAATAACCATGAAAAACGCGTATTTTATACTGAAAAAGATACGGATGGTACATATGAAATTATGGTTGAATTAAATACATATGGTTATGTTGTAAATATTGAACGTACTGCTATAAAGAATAAAGATAAAGATACAGATACAGATACAGATAAAGAGAATCAGGTATTTACGAAACGTAGTGAAGAGCCTGTAAAGGAATATGAAGAAAAAAACGATCGTGTACCGTGGTATAAAGATGTAAATAACAATTCGGTAGCAGTAAGTTACAATCACTATTTGAAAATCAAAAAAGGTATGGCCGCGAATCAAGTAAAAGCTGCAATTGGACAGCCACATGTGATTGAGAAATATAAATCATATTCAGTATATGACTATACTGGTTATGGTGGAGAAGGATCATTACGTGTAATCTTTGAACCGAATGGAACTGTTACGGATGTAGTGGAAAACGGTTTACCACGATAATAAATTAGTTACGGGAAGAATTGTAGTAAAGTTGTCTTTGATTTTATAAAGTTTTTGGGAGCATCTCCGAATATAGGTGAAAAAATAATTCTCTTAGCCATGTTAACTACATATTAGTATTTACCGAAGGTTCTTCCAAATTCAATAGCGTTATTGTGGATGTTGTTGTCGTATTATTTTTGTTGATATATACCGCAGTAGGGCAGCAATTGTAACTGGACGTAAAAGGACGCGGAGGAGTAGCAGCTTCCTTTTGAAAGAAGGAGGAAAATATGATGGAGGATATTCTTGAATTTATAGGGAGATACGTGATTAAACCTATTATTAGTTTAATAAGATATTTTGTAATAGAGATTATAATTGAGGGCGTAATAAACGGTATAAGGAAATTACGTGATAAGTGGCGAAATTGGCGTGAAAGACGTTATTGGCGGTAGTGTAGCTGATGAGCGTGCGAAACAAAAACGTTATACAGAAGCTTAATGGAATGACAATTTCTAAAGTGAAGAAATAATTATTATCTTACAAAAGTGTAATGTTCATGTCATGTTTTTGAATTTCTTCTTTAAAGTTTAGGCTTTAAGATAAGAATATAAGAAAAAACACATGAGGTGAAGGAAATGAAAAGATATATTGCACTTTTTAGTATTTTAGTTGTATTTGCAAGCCTATTAGTTGGCTGTGATTTAAATCGTATGGGTAAAGACGAGTATTACGTTCAAATTACAGTAGATGGAAAAGAATATAATGGTAAAGCTGATAACGGTGAGCCGTATAAAGATTACGAATATAAGCTGACTGGCTTTGATAAAGATGGTAAAGAGAAAGAATTAGAATTCACAGCTCAAAAAAACTTACGTAAAGATGCATTCTTACGCGTATACCACTCAGATAAAAAAGGTGTAACAGCTTGGGAAGAAGTGAAAAAAGACGAGCTTCCAGCGAAAGTGAAAGAAAAACTAAGTGTGAAATAAGACAGATAAAAAGGAATTGACGAACAGGGTCAATTCCTTTTTTTGTTTTCAAATTCTTCTTCTGAAATGACTGTAAATCCGTGTCTTTTAAATAAAGCAGTTGTCACTCCGAAACCAGTTTGCTTATTACCGTTAAATTCTCCAGTATAAATCGTAGAACTACCACAAGATGGACTGCGTTCTTTTAAAATAATATATTCTGGGTGTAAATTTTTAATTTGTTCTAATGCTTTATAAGCACCATTTACGAAAGCTGCTGTGACATCTTCACCATCTTTTGTCATTACCTTTGCTTTTCCGTCTAAAACGTCATCGCCATTCCCGCCAATAATTTCGGCTGAGGGACGAGGTGTTGGTAATCCCCCTAATACTTCAGGACAAATGAGGACTGTATCTTCTTGTTGCAGAAGCTCCTCTATTTTTGAAAAGAGATTGTCATTTCCATCATACCGGCAAGCAATCCCACCTAAACAAGCGCTAATTACGATCATATTTTCATCTCCAATAAAAAATATTTAATGTCACGCCAATTTCTCTTCCTGCCTCTTATTTATAAGTGAGGTGATAAAAATGGGAAGTTTATATAACTTAATGAAACCATACAGTGAATTTCGAAGTAAAGAAGAGTTTAATACATATCAAAAGCAAGTTTTGAAATATTATCGATTTCAATTAAATAAAACGGATGCTACCATCATTCATTTTTTAGGAAAATATGCGGTAAATGAGAAACAAAAAACAGTAGGGGTCGCTTGTCCATTAATGGAGACGATTGCGACGAATGTTGGAAAGAGTATTCGTACAGTACGCCGGTCAATTGCAAAGTTAGAGGAACTAGGAATTATAAAGCGTGTTGCAACAAAAGAGAGACATAAGCGCGGCGGGTATAGTGCGAACCTATATGTATTTCTTATATCTGCGATTGACCGCATGGATGACCGTATGAAAATGTCCGCTTGTAAAAGTGAGGATAATGCAACTGGCTGTAGTAAAAATGAGCAAAAAAGCGCTGGGGAAACAATTCTTTCTAAAAACATTCCACAAATAAAAGAGAAAAGAAAAGGAACGTACGAGCTTGATGAGACGTATTGCCGTCATGATATACCGAAGCCTTTTATATACGCACTGGTGCCGATGACGAGTAATCCGAAGAAAATTAATATATTTTGGAGTAAGGTCGAGCTTGCATATAAAAAGAGCGGGTTACTAGAACAAGGTGTTTTACTGGAGCAAATATTAGCTGATGAAGAAGTGTACGGAAATTTCATTTGGCGAGTAAAGAGTGTTGTGAGAGCTTATAAATACGGAGAAATCCGTAAAAATGTGAAGGCTCTTTTATATAGTACAGTGCGGGATCTATTTTTAGAGGTTGGATTAGAATGGGGAGCAGCATTAAGGAGAAGTAAGGGAATATCACTATTTGATCCATTCAAAAAAGAGCCATGTGTATAATACATGACTCTAATTAGCTAATCGAACTTCCTTACAACTGGAACACGAATCGCTACAAATAGTACGAAGACAATAACAGCTATTGCACCACTTTTCATAACGGTTACGATTGGAATTCCTATTGCAAGTGCAATGGATGTGAATGCATAAGAGAGCGGGATAAAGCCCATTGATGATAGCATAAGTAAACTCATTACGCGTCCCATCATTTCTTCTTTTACTGTCGATTGAATCATCGCCATAAGCGGAACGATAGCCATTGCGATTGTAATACCGTAAAACATGCCGGCTAATAGTGCTTGCCAAAGTACGGTACTAAAGTTGATGGCTAAGAAGAAGACACCAGACAATAGCATCATGATAATACAAAATAGACCGCGTCTACGATTAATATTTCTTAAACCGACAATGACAGCACCGATTGCCATTCCGCCGCCTACAGATGCTTCTAAGTAACTAAACTGGAGCGAATCACCATGCAGCACATTTTTAACAAAAAGCGGGAAACCAACTTGCATCGGGCCGATTAAAAATAAGTTTAAAAAAGCGCTACAAATAAGGAAAGTTGAAAGGAATGGCGATTCCTTTACATATAAGATTCCTTCTTTAATGGAAGTGAACATACCTTTATCTGTATCTTTTTGTTCTGGCATCGTAAATTGTATTTTTTGAACGAGTATGGCCGCGACAATCAGTAATAAAATCGTAATGGAAAATATTGTCTCATAATTCGTAAATTTAATGAGAATTCCGCCAAGTACAGGGCCTAAGATGACCGATGCTTGGTTCGTCATTTGTGTAAGTGAATTCGCTTGTGTTAACCGGCTTTTTTCTACCAATTCCGGTAAGATAGATCCATCTGCTGACCAGAAGAAAGCATCAGCAAGTCCAAAGAATAAAGCGAATAAAGCAAATGTATATAGCGTTACATCACCGACAATGAACCATGTGAGAATGGTTGCGACAAGAATCGCTCGAATGATATTGGAGTAAAACATAATGTTTTTTTTCGGGAATTTATCAGCTACAGCGCCGCCGACAATCATAAAAATAAGCCTTGGAACACTAAGGGCTACGAAAACAACACCGAGTGAAGCTTCAAGGTTTAATGTTTTTGCTATGTACCACGTTTGTGAAAAAGTAAAAAAGGCTAAAGCAAAGCTTGAAAAAAGAGTAGCTGCCCAAAGAAAAAGGAAATTCGTATTTTTTAATAACGGTTTTCCGCTTCCTTCTAAAGCAGTTTTATTTTGTTGTAGTTCCTCCATATTGCTTCCTTTCTATGTGACAAATTTAAACTAAAAAACCAGTAAACGCCCAATTGGTAAGGGCTAATACTCAATGGGAGATACCCACAGCTGAGTATAGTTTCACTTTATACAGTTTCTAATATTTCTATACTGCACTTTCTCATTGTAGACAATAATAATGGATTTGCCCAGTAGCTATTTAACGACAAAAAAAGATGCCGAATGGGCATCTTTTTTTAGGCTAACGCAATATAAATATCCAGTTGTGCCTGATTTGGGTCTAATGCTCTCTCGTCGTAAAGCTCAAAGTCTGTTGTGAAGGCACGTTTATTTTCTTTCGACCATTGCCAAATATATTCCCAAGCTTCACAAACGACTTCAGCAACTGGTCCCTTTCTTGTTGTAAATACCGCATATGTAGCGGTAGGTATTGTTAAAGTTGTCATATTTTCAGGAACGTCTTTTAGTGAAGAAACTGGCATACCGATTGTAAATGTATATGTACCAGTTTCATCTGACTCGTAGTTGGAATAGAAAGCAAATGTTTCTTTCGTTTGTTGATTTGGGATGTGATGCATCATTTGTTCTTGAAAGTATCGGTTCCAAAGTTGTGGAGTGTTTCCTTCAGTAGATGCCTCTTTTTCATTAGTCGTTGTAACCGAAACGCCGATTGCGTGGAAAGCTTCTTTTTTTACGATAATGGGTTCGTGTAGCATAAAAAATTCCTCCTTTTAAATAAGAACATTTGTTCTTGTTTAATATAACATATTTTTACATGTAACGGTTGTTATTTTTAGAAAATTTCAATCATAAAAAACAAACTGAAAATAACTAAAAAATGGTAAAATTTCTATTGTATGTATAAATAGGATAATGAGTATGTTAAAATTTTTAAGTATCCTTTAACTGTTATATAAACCTATACAGCACGGTGTTTTTACTATATTAAAAATATGGTAAAGGTTTGTATAAGTGTCCGATATATATGCTATTTTTGATAAATTAAAATAGTAATATTCTATGAGATTTATATTGTTGACATTGGGATTTCAACGATACATTTTCGTAGGTCGGATTGTTGCGAGTGGATATATATTGCTATGTATTCGACTACTAAATGAAAGGATTACTGAAATTAAGTAGACGGATAGCAAGTATATAGAAAGGAGAAAGGTAGAAAATATGAAACAAGTATTGAAGTGTTTTAATGTCGTAACAATGATCACACTTCTTCTATCCATCATATTGCCTTCGCCCAGTGCTTTTGCTACAGAGATAAATAAAAAAAGCTGGGATGAGTTACAAGGAAATGATGTGAAAATTAAGGCAGAGCAAGTGAATGCTGAAATGTATAAGGGAGAAGTAGCGGAGAGGGAGCACGTATTTCAATATAAGATTGAAAATACGGGAGATACACCAATCCGAGAATTAGTAATTAATCAAAATAATGACAATGGAATTGAGTTTCTTTCGCAATCTGTGAAAGTAAACGGAGAGAAGTTACTTGAAAATAAGGTAGCGGATTTCTATGTAGAGGAAAAAGATAATGGAGGAAAGGTTCTTTCTTCTAATCTTAAAATTCAAGATTTAAAATCACATGAAAAAATGAATGTATTAATAAAAGCTCGTCGTGCGCAACATTTTAATAAAGAGTATAAGCAAAAAATTAGTGTGCAAAAGGATCAACTGCAAATAGGAAACATGTCTGTAGATGTTGAAGGGCTTCCTTCTGAAGAGAAGTTAGAAGCTAATACCGATGATGAGGCTGACAGTAGTAAGAAAGCTATCGGATCAACAACTGATTCAAAAACTAAAGAAGTGGATGGAAAATTAAAAGTATCTGTAGAAGATAAAAATATATCTACACAAAAAACAGAAATAGAGAAGGTAAAACAACCTGAAGCTGAAAAGCAACTAGAAAAAGAGGAAAAGCAATCACCTCTAACAATAAAGCAGAAGGATGCAGAAGTACAAGCTGCATCAGAAAATGCTTCGAAGGTTCAAATCCAAACAGGAGATAAACAAGGATTTGGAGACCCGCTGTATTCTACAATTGCTCCTGGTAATTTAGTACAGACTGGTAATGTGACCCTTGGTTTGACAACTGATCATTATGGCAGACAAAGTATGGGTTATAAAACGAATAAAATGACTGTGGACGTTGATAACGATGATAGTACTTTTAATTCGTCAACAGGTGCATTTCCTAACATTCCTGCTGGAAGTAAAGTGAAAAAGGCGTATTTGTTTTGGACAGCTGCAATGGGAACTGTAACTAGTACAAATGTTAATCAAAGAGTTAGTGATAATGATGTACGACAACCAGTCAAAATGAAAATGGGAAATAAAGAATATGCAGAGGTACGTGCTGATAGCATACGAAAAGCTGATTATCTACCCTATATTTCTAATTACTCAGGTAGTGGTGCAGGATATGTTGCGTATGCAGATGTAACAAATGTAATTGCACAGCAAGGTATTTCTCAAACGTTGACAGTTGCGAATGTGCCACAAATTAAAGATGTAACAGGTGGCGGCTATTACTGGGGTAACTGGAACCTTATATTAGTTTATGAAAACTATAAAGAAACAGTAAAAGATATGAAAATTTGGGAAGGGTTAGTTTCTCAAAAAAGTACAGCTTGGACGGATATTAGTGTTAATAAAATAAACACACCAAAAGAAGGTGCTTTTAAAGCAAAATTTAGTTATTTTTCATCGCAAGGTGATCCAGCTGATAATGATAGATATGCCTATGATTATGGAGAATATGATTTTGGGTTAGGGTATCAAAAGTTTAAAAATATTAAAGGTAAAGATAATGATGTTAATGACTCATCTATGACAGAAGTACAAGTAGATGGCACTAACGAGTTTGTTACAAAAAAATATCCAGGATATAAACCAGCTTGGACAAATTCATTCAGTACTGACATTCATACGTATCATCTTGAAGGACCGACTCAAGTAAAGAATGGTTTGAAAGAAGGGAAAATGCGTTTTAGAGCATATGGTGGTACTGGTGATATTTACGTATTAAATAACGCCACATTTGTTACAGAACATAATGCTCCAAACTTACAAGTTGATAAAAAGGCATTAGATAGTACCGGTAAAGAAGTTAAGGAAATTAAAGCCGGTGAAGAGTTTACGTATCAAATTGAAGTGAAAAATGATACGAAAAATAATCAAGCGCCGGTATCGAATGTAAAAGGTTTTGATAAATTAGATGATCGTTTAGAGTATGTTCCGGGATCTATACAATATATTTCTGGAAGTAATAAAGGAAATAAAACAGATGATGCAAGCGATGATGAAGCGGAGTTTATAAATAATCAAATTGATTTCCGTGTTGGTGAAGGTGCTAATGCTAAAGACGGCGGTGTTTTAAAGCCGGGGGAAAGTGCCGTTATTACATTCAAAGTAAAAGTGAAACATTCTGTACAATCAGATACAACAGTAAAAAATATCGTTGTTGTAAAGGGACAAGATAGTGCCGAGATAAAGTATGAAACTGAGGACGATGCAGATATTACGGTTACGACTCCAAAAGAGATCCCTGGAGAAATAGAAGCTAAAAAAATAGCATCTAATAAAACACCGAAGTTAGGTGATGAAGTAGAGTATCGTATTACCTTTAAAAATACGGTAAAAGATGGACGTCTAGATGTATTGACGATTGAAGACGAATTACCAAGTAGTCTTGAATACGTAAAAGATAGTTTGAAAGCAGAAGGTGCAAAACCAGAGCCAGTAGAGTTGAAGTTTGAAAATGGCAAAGTAATGGCAAAGTATCCAGAAATTATGGATATGGAAGAAAGAAGTATCGTCTTTAAAACAAAAGTAAAAGAAACTGCAAAAATTGGTGAAGAAATTGTTAATAAAGCAACCGTTAGTGATAAAACAAATCCACCAAAGAATCTAGAAGAGAAGATTACACCACAGCATAAGGCTGGTAAAATTGTCGCAAAGAAAAAAGCGACAAATAAGAAGCCGAAGCTAGGAGAAGAATTTGAATATCAAATTAGCTTTAAAAATACGGTGGAAAACGGAAAACTAGATGCAGTTACAATAGAAGATGAAATTCCAGCTAACTTAGAATTTGTTCAAGGCAGTGAGAGAGCTGAAGGTACTGAACCAAATCCAGTAGAGTTAAAAGTAGAAAATGGTAAGGTAATCGCAAAATATCCAGAGATTACGGATACAAAAGAGCGAAGCATTGCCTTTAAAGTGAAAGTAAAAGAAGAGGCAAAAGCGGGAGAAACGATCGTTAATAAAGCGGTTGTGAGTGAGCCAAATGGACAGTCTGAGCATCCAGAAGAAAAGATTACGCCGGATTATAAATACGGTAAAGTGGATGTAGAAAAAAACGTAACGAATCAAACACCAAAACTAGGAGAAGAAGTGGAATACCGAATTACATTTTATAATACGGTAGAAAACGGAAAACTAGAAACGGTGCTAGTAGAAGATACACTACCTAAAGATGTTGAATACGTGAAAGATAGTTTGAAAGCAGAAGGTGCAAAACCAGAGCCAGTAGAACTAAAAGTGGAAGACGGCAAAGTAATGGCCAAGTATCCAGAAATTACGGATACAGAAAAAAGAAGTATTGTCTTTAAAGTGAAAGTAAAAGATTCGGCAAAAGTAGGGGAGGCAATTGTAAATAAGGCAATTGCAAAAGATCCGAAAAATGAGCCTGTTGAATCGAAGGTTGTTATTACACCGCAAAGTAAAAAAGGTGAAATTGCTGCTACAAAGGTAGTTAATAATAAGAAACCGAAGCTAGGTGAAGAAATCGAGTACCGCATTAGTTTTCATAATACGGTTGAGAACGGAAAACTAGAAACGGTGCGAGTGGAAGATACAATTCCAAAAGGTCTTGAATATGTAGAAAATAGCATCAAGGCTGAAGGAGAAGCACCTGGACCAGTAGAATTAGCTGTTGAAAATGGGATAGTCAAAGCTAAGTATATCGATATTATGGATATGAAAGAAAGAAGTATCGTCTTTAAAGTAAAGGTAAAGGAAGAAGTAAGAGTAGATAAAGAGATTGTCAATAAAGCAATTGTTGATGATACGAAAAATCCACCGATTGAGCCGGAGGAAAGAATTACTTCGCAACATAAGGATGGAATAATTGATTCGAAGAAGACAGTAGATAATCCATCACCAAAACTAGGAGAAGAAATAGAATACCGAATTAGCTTTAAGAATACGGTAGAAAACGGAAAACTAGAAAAGGTAATAATAGAGGATACAATTCCTAACGGTTTAGAGTATGTAAAAGGCAGTGAAAAGGCTGAAGGTGATAAACCAGCTCCATTAAAGTTAAGTGTGAAAGATGGAAAAGTTATTGCTGAATACGAAAATATTACGGATACGAAAGAAAGAAGTATTGTCTTTAAGGTAAAGGTGAAGGAAGAAGCGGAAGTGGGTAAGGAAATCATCAATAAGGCAATTGTTGATGATATGAAACATCCGAAAGAACCAGAAGCAAAAATTACACCATTACACAAAGATGGAAAAATTAAAGCGAAGAAAAGCGTAAATAATGAAACACCTAAGTTAGGAGAAGAAGTAGAATACCGAATTAGTATGAAAAATACGGTAAAGAACGGAAAGCTAACAGACGTGACAATAGAGGATACTTTACCAGAAGGTTTAGAGTATGTAGAAAATAGTTTGAAAGCAGAAGGTGCCGGAACAGATTCAGTAGAGCTGAAATTTGAAAATGGTAAGGTAATAGCAAAATATCCAGAAATTATGGATACAGAAGAAAGAAGTATCATTTTTAAAGTGAAAGTAAAAGAAGAAGTAAAAGTCGGTAAAAAAATCATTAATAAAGCAACTATTGATGATTCGCAAAACAAGCCAGTTAATCCGACAGCGGAAATTATTCCTCAGTATCAAGATGGAAAACTTGAAGCGAAAAAGACGGTAAATAATGAAACGCCGAAGTTAGGAGAAGAAGTAGAATACCGAATTAGCTTTAAAAATACGGTAGAAGACGGAAAACTAGCAGAGGTGAAAATAGAAGATACTTTACCAGAAGGTTTAGAGTATGTAGAAAATAGTGTAAAAGCAGAAGGTTCTAAGCCAGATCCAGTAGAATTGAAAGTGGAAAATGGTAAGGTAATGGCGAAGTATTCAGAGATTACGGATATAGAAGAAAGAAGTATCACTTTTAAAGTGAAAGTAAAAGATGAAGTGAAAGTCGGTAAAAAAATCGTCAATAAAGCAATTATTGATGATACGAAAAATCCGCCAGAAACACCGACGGCAGAAATTACTCCGCAGCATAAAGACGGAAAAGTGGAAGCGAAGAAAACGGTAAATAATGAAACGCCGAAGTTAGGAGAAGAAGTGGAATACCGAATTAGCTTTAAAAATACGGTAGAAAACGGAAAGCTAGCAGAGGTGAAAATAGAAGACGATTTACCAAATGGATTAGAGTATGTGAAAGATAGTGTAAAAGCAGAAGGTTCTAAGCCAGATCCGGTAGAACTGAAAGTGAAAGATGGAAAAGTAATCGCAAAATATCCAGAAATTACGGATACAGAAGAAAGAAGTATCGTCTTTAAAGCGAAAGTAAAAGAAGAATTTAAAGTTGGTGAAGGTATTGTCAATAAAGTAGTTGTTGATGATACAAAAGATCCAACAACTTCAGAAGTAACAATTACGCCAGAATATAAAGACGGTAAGCTTAAAGCAGAGAAATTTGTAAACAATAAAAAACCGAAATTAGGAGAAGAAATAGAATACCGAATTAGTTTTAAAAATACGGTAGAAAACGGAAAACTAGTAGAGGTTAAAGTAGAAGATGAAATTCCAGCTGGATTAGAGTATGTAGAGAACAGTTTACAAGCAGAAGGATCTAAACCTAGTCCGGTAGAATTGAAATTTGAAAACGGTAAGGTAATGGCAAAGTATCTAGAAATTACGGATACAAAAGAAAGAAGTATTATCTTTAAAGTGAAAGTAAAAGAAGAGGCAGAAATAGGCAAGGAGATTGTTAATAAAGCAATCGTAGTAGATACAAAAAATGAGCCAGAAGAGCCTTATGTGGAAATTACTCCGCAATATAAAGATGGTAAAATTGCTGCGCAGAAAGTGGCCAATAATCATAAACCGAAACTAGGAGAAGAAGTAGAATACCGAATTAGTTTTAAAAATACGGTAGAAAACGGAAAACTAGCAGAGGTAAATATAAAGGATGCATTACCAAATGGTTTAGAGTATGTGGAAGGCAGTATCACGGCAGAAGGGTCTAAACCGAAACCAGCAGAGCTACATGTGAAAAATAATAAGATAATGGCAAAATATCCAGCTATTACAGATACAGAGGAAAGAACCATTGTCTTTAAAGCGAAGGTAAAAGAAAGCGCAAAAGTGGGAGAAGAAATCGTAAATGAGGCAATTGTAGATGATACAAAGAATCTGCCAGAAGAGCCTTATGTACCGATTACACCACAATATAAAGATGGGAAAATTGAGACAAGAAAAGAAGTAAGTAACCATGAACCGAAGTTAGGTGAGGAAATCGAATATCGAATTATTTTTAATAATACGGTGAAAGATGGAAAGCTAGCAGAGGTGAAGATAGAAGATGAAATTCCAGCTGGATTAGAGTATGTAGAGAACAGTTTACAAGCAGAAGGATCTAAGCCTAGTCCGGTAGAATTGAAATTTGAAAACGGCAAGGTAATGGCAAAGTATCTAGAAATTGCGGATACAAAAGAAAGAAGTATTGTCTTTAAAGTAAAGGTGAAAGACTCGGTTACAATAGGGAAGGACATTACAAATAAAGCGATTATTCATGTGGATGATCCGAACCATCCTATAATTGAACCAACCGCAAAAATTACACCGCAACATAAAGACGGTAAAATTGCTGCTCATAAAAAGGTGAATAATCATAAACCGAAGCTAGGGGAAGAAATCGAATACCGCATTTCATTTAATAATACGGTGAAAGATGGAAAACTGGCAGAGGTTAAAATTGAGGATGAAATTCCGTCTGGTTTAGAGTATGTGAAAGATAGTCTAAAAGCAGACGGTGATAAGCCAGCCCCAGTAGAGTTGAAAGAAGAAGCTGGTAAGGTTAGTGCGAAGTATGAAAATATCACTGACATGAAAGAAAGAAGCATTATCTTTAAAGTGAAGGTGAAAGATTCCGTTGAAGTGGACAAAGCAATTGTAAATAAAGCAATTGTTGATGATACAAAAAATCCACCAGAGCGACCGGAAGTAGATATTACACCGCAGCATAAAGCTGGTAAATTTAAAGCTAATAAAAAGGTAAGTAAAAAAGATCCAAAGCTAGGAGAAGAAGTAGAGTACCGAATTAGTTTTAAAAATACGGTAGAAAATGGAAAACTAGCAGAAGTGAAAATTGAGGATCAACTACCAAATGGATTAGAGTATGTGAAGGATAGTTTAAAAGCAGAAGGTAATGAGCCAGCGCCAGTAGAGTTAAAAGAAGAAGCTGGGAAAATTATCGCGAAGTATGAGAATATCACTGATACAGCTGAGCGTAGTATTATCTTTAAAGTGAAAGTAACGGAAGTAGCAAAAGTCGGTAAGAAACTCGTGAATACGGCAGTTGTGGATGATGATAATCCGAAGAATCCTCCGCAAAAACCAGAAGCGATTATTACACCGGAGTATAAGAATGGAAAAATAAAAGCTGAGAAAACAGTAAATAACCCAGCTCCAAAATTAGGAGAAGAAGTAGAGTATCGAATTACGTTCCGTAACGTAGTTGAGCACGGAAAATTAGCGAAGGTGAAAATTAAGGATGAATTACCAAACAGTTTAGAGTTTGTAGAAGGTAGCGAAAGAGC
The DNA here is from genome assembly GCF_001595725.1 of Bacillus thuringiensis. Taxonomy (GTDB): domain Bacteria; phylum Bacillota; class Bacilli; order Bacillales; family Bacillaceae_G; genus Bacillus_A; species Bacillus_A thuringiensis_K. Next base: position 4,714,892 of record NZ_CP014282.1, on the reverse strand, counting down.
TGAGGGGGATAATCCAAAACCGTTGCATGTAAAAGTGAAAAACGGCATAGTACTCGCAGAATATCCAGAAATTACGGATACGAAAGAAAGAAGTATCGTCTTTAAAGCGAAAGTGAAAGAAAAGGCTAAAATTGGCGAAGCGATTGTGAATACGGCGGTTGTGGAAGATACTATAAATCCACCAGAGAAACCGAATGTCGCGATACAGCCTCAACATAAAGAGGGTGTATTACAAGCTGAAAAGACAGTGAGTAACCATGAACCGAAGTTAGGAGAAGAAGTAGAATATCGAATTAGTTTTGAAAATACGGTAGAAAACGGCAAACTAACTGAGGTAAAAGTAGAGGACGAAATTCCAGCTGGTTTAGAATACGTACAGGATAGTATAAAGTCTGATGGGCCGGAACCAAATCCAGTAGAACTTAAAGTTGAGAATGGAAAAGTAACAGCAAAGTATCCAGAAATTACGGATACGAAAAAAAGAAGTATCATCTTTAAAGCGAAAGTAAAAGAAACGGTACAAGTAGGAAAAGAAATTATAAACAAGGCGGTTGTGGATGATAATAATCCAACCAATCCACCAGTTGATCCACTTATACCAATTACACCGCAATATAAAGATGGGAAACTAGAGGCAAGGAAAGAAGTAAGCAATCATGAACCAAAGCTAGGGGAAGAAATCGAATATCGAATTACTTTTAACGGCACGGTAGATGGCGGGAAGTTAGTTGATGTAAAGATTGAAGATAAAATTCCGTCTGGTTTAGAGTATGTGAAAGATAGTCTGGAGGCCGTAGGTGATAAGCCTGTACCAACAGAACTTAAAGTCGAGAATGGAAAAGTAACAGCGAAGTATCCAGAAATTATGGATACGAAAGAAAGAAGTGTCATCTTTAAAGTAAAGGTAAAAGAAACAGCAAAAGTTGGAGGAGAAATAACAAATAAAGCGATCATTCAAGTAGATGATCCAAATCATCCAGTTATGGAACCGACAGCGACAATAAAGCCAGAATATAAAGATGGTAAGTTAAAAGCAGCGAAGACAGTAAGTAATAAAGAACCGAAGCTAGGAGAAGAAATCGAATATCGAATTAGCTTTGAAAATACAGTAGAAAATGGAAAAATAGCTGAGGTAAAGGTAGAAGATGAAATTCCAGCCGGTTTAGAGTATGTGCAAGATAGCATTAGATTTGAAGGGGCTGAACCAAATCCAGTAGAGTTAAAAATGGAATTTGGAAAAGTAATAGCGAAGTATCTAGAAATTACAGATACGAAAGAACGTAGTATTATTTTTAAAGTGAAGGTAAAAGCAGCACCAAGTAAAGGGATAACAAATAGAGCGGTAGTGGACGATAAAATAAATCCACCACTTGAGCCTACAGTTACAATTTTACCGAAAACAAAAGAAGATTTTAAGATACCAGAAGAACCGAAGGAACCAGAAGTGAAGCCGGAAGAGCCGAAAGAACCGAAGGAACCAGAAATGAAACCGGAAGAGCCGAAAGAGCCAGAAGTGAAGCCGGAAGAGCCGAAGGAACCGAAGGAACCAGAAGTGAAACCGGAAGAGCCGAAAGAGCCGAAAGAGCCGAAAGAGCCGAAGGAACCAGAAGTGAAACCGGAAGAGCCGAAAGAACCGAAGGAACCAGAAATGAAGCCGAAAGATCTGGAGAAACCAGAAGTAAAACCGGAGAAACCGGAAGTAAGACTGGAAAAGTTAATTAAAGAACCGCAAGTAAAAGTAGAAAAAGAATTACCGAAAACAGGGGCAGCACATTCATGGATGATGTCAGTTAGTGCGGGAATTTCATTCTTAGTTGGCGGAGTATTATTCGTATTAGGTAGAAGAAGAAAACAATAATTTTTTAGACGAAAAGCACACTGAGTTCGATAGTTTATCGGACTCAGTGTGCTTTCATGTTATATAAAAGGAAAGCTCCTTCCACGTATGGAAGGAGCTTTATTTTTGCATATTAAAACATACTTGAGCTATGCATCGGTTGAAGTTTTGCATTTGGATCGAAGTAAGCTTTTGCATTGTTTACTGCTGTCGGTGCTTCGCCAAATCCACAAGCGATAAGTTTTACTTTTCCTTCATATGTACAAATGTCACCAGCAGCGTAAATGCCAGGAATATTTGTTTCCATTTTTGAATTCACAAGGATGCTGTTTTTTTGTATATCTAAGCCCCAGTTTTTAATTGGGCCAAGAGAAGAAACGAAGCCGTAGTTTACAATTACATCATCAACATCGATGATAACTTTTTCTTCAGTTTTTACGTGCTGAAGAACGACTTGTTCAATTTTGTCATCACCAATAAGTTCTACTGGAACGTACGGTGTACTTACTTCTGCACGAGAATTTATTAAGCTTTCTACGCTATGTTCATGCGCACGGAATTTATCACGACGATGAACGATTGTAACTTTTTCAGCGATCGGTTCTAACATCATTGTCCAGTCTACTGCTGAGTCGCCACCGCCAAATACTACGACGCGCTTACCAGCAAATTTATTCATATCATCAACGAAATAATGTAAGTTTTTCTTTTCGTATTTCGCTGTACCTTCTAATTCTAAGCGGCGTGGTTGGAAAGCACCATTGCCAGCAGTAATAATAACTGATTTAGAATAGTGAGTTTGCTTATTCGTAACAAGTTTAAATATACCGTCAGCTTGTTTCTCAAGCGTATCGACAGCTTCTTCTAAACAAACAGTTGGGTCAAATTTCTTCATTTGCTCTTTTAAGTTATCAACTAATTCTTGTGCGCGCACTTTTGGAAATCCAGCCACATCATAAATGTATTTTTCAGGGTAGAGTGCGGATAATTGTCCGCCAAGTTGAGGTAAGCTTTCAATAATTTTTACACTTGCTTGTCTCATACCGCCATAAAATGCTGTGAACAGTCCCGTTGGACCACCACCAATAATTGTTATGTCGTAAACTTTTTGATTTTCTGCCACTTTCATTCCCCCTATAGATGGAATTTTGATATTGATTTCATATATTGTTCATATGTACACGAAAATCCTGCAAATGATGACACTTTCAAATAAATGATAGCATATTTGAGTTCATAATACTTCTGAAAACGACTGAATTGTGTGTAAGTTTTCGTATAGGTTCTTTTTTTGTTGTATAAAATATACAGAAAGGAAAATACATGAAAAAAAGGCTAAAAAACCCTTGAAAACGCTATGTTATTTTAAAATATTGATAATTCTCCAGACGCTTGAATTCTGGAATAAAACCGACTAATATAGGGAAGTATTATGTTAAATTTCTATGACAAAATTCGTACGATTTTTTGACTGCGTTTTGTTATGATATAGAATGTGATAAATTCCACATTCTTGACAAATAGAGTTTTTAGTACTTGGTATTATTTTTTATTACTATTATATAAAGAAAAGGGTTGTGATTTGGTGAAGACTCCAAAAATCATAGTTTTAGGTGCAGGTTATGGCGGGATGATTACGACTGTTCGTCTGCAAAAAGCATTATCTGTAAATGAAGCTGAAATTACGCTAGTAAACAACAACAGCTATCACTACCAAGCGACTTGGTTACATGAGAGCGCAGCTGGTACATTAGAAGATGAAAAAATCTGTCTAGATATTCAAGACGTTATTGATACAAATAAAGTGAACTTTGTGCAAGATACAGTAGTAGAAATTAAAGCTGCTGAAAAACGCATTATCTTAAAAGACGGCGAGTTAGAGTATGACTACTTAGTAATCGGTCTTGGTTTCGAATCAGAAACGTTCGGAATTACAGGATTAAAAGAGTACGCATTCTCAATTGCTAACATTAATGCAACTCGTCAAATTCGTGAGCATATGGAAGCTAGTTTCGCTAAATATGCAGATGAAAAGCGCGATGAGTTAGTAACAATCGTTGTTGGTGGTGCTGGATTTACTGGTATCGAGTACGTAGGTGAGCTTGCAAACCGTGTTCCTGAACTTTGCAAACAGTACAATGTACCACGCGAAAAAGCACGTATCATCTGTGTAGAAGCTGCTCCAACAGCACTTCCAGGTTTCGATCCTGCATTGGTAGAATACGCTGTAAAACAACTTGAGAAAAAAGGCGTAGAATTCCGCATCGGTACAGCAATTAAAGAAGCAACTGAAGAAGGTATTATCGTTGCAAATGGCGATGATACGGAATTAATTAAGTCTGAAACAGTAGTTTGGGCTGCAGGTGTTCGTGGTAACGGCATTGTGGAAGAGTCTGGCTTTGAAGCAATGCGCGGACGTGTAAAAGTTGATGAGTACATGCACGCTCCAGGATACGAAGATGTATTCATGGTTGGTGACGCAGCGCTAATCATTAACGAAGAAATTAACCGTCCATACCCACCAACAGCACAAATCGCAATTCAACAAGGTTACAATATTGCACACAACTTAACTGTATTAGTTCGTGGCAAGGGTGAAATGAAGAAATTCGTATTCGATAATAAAGGATCTGTATGTTCTTTAGGCCATGACGATGCAATGGGTGTTGTTATGGGCAAAAAGTTAACAGGTTGGAAAGCTTCCTTCATGAAGAAAGTAATCGATAACCGTTACCTATTCTTATTAGGTGGACCTTTATTAGTTCTTAAAAAAGGTAAATTAAAGTTCTTTTAATATATAGTAGAAAAAGCAGAAACGGCTAAGAGCTGTTTCTGCTTTTTTCATATTAAAAATATAGTATAATATATAAAAAGAAAGAATATTCTGTCCGTTCTAATAGAGGAGGTTATTACATCATGGAGAAACGAGGGAAGGTATGGCTAGCTGTTAGTGGCCTAGTAGCTACAAAAGATGGTAGATGGCTATTTGTTAAGAAGAAATACAGTGGATTAAAAGGGAAATGGTCTTTACCGGCTGGTTTTGTAAATGAAGGTGAGACGGTTGATGAAGCTGTGAAACGCGAAGTGTTAGAAGAGACAGGCATTGTCGCTCATGTGAAGGGGATCATTGGTGTTCGATCGGGTGTTATTCGTAATGAGATTAGTGATAATATGATTATTTTCCTTTTGGAGCCTGAAGGAGAAAATATTATTGTACAGGAGAAAGAATTGTCTGAAGTGGCGTTCTTACATCCGGATAAGATTGCGGGTGATCCGAATACGTCTGTGCTTATTAAATATTTGTTAGAAGGAAGATCAGAACTACATCTTGAAGTGGACAAAACATTAAATCCAGGAGAACCATTTGGTTATACAGCCTATCACGTATTTACGGCGCATGCGAAGGAGAGGGAGAAAGAGTGAGTATACCGGTATTACTTATTTCAATGATGTTATTTTTTATTTTGTTCTTTGGAATTGGATTTTTACTCAACATGATTTTGCGAGCTACTTGGGTAATGGTTATTGTGTATCCGATTGTTTGTATGCTTATTATTAATAAAGCGAGTATGTGGGATTATTTTTCAAAACCGAAAGAAACATTTTCTTCATTTGGGACAAGTGTATCGCATTTAGGACAAGCAGATGTGTTTATTCTATCTACTGGATTAGTAGGGGCTGCTTTAGCAGGAGTCGTAATCAAGAAACTTCGGAAAAGCGGATATCAAATGTTTTAATCTCCAATTAAGTTGGAGATTATTTTTTTTGCATATTCCTTCATCTTATAGGGAATGATTAACGATGAAGGAGTGTGGAATATAAAAATGTTAAAACGATATTGTATTCGCATTATGATGACTTGTTTACTTGCAATTGCATTATGCGTAACATGGAAGGCTTTCACAGGAGTTTCTTTATTAGAGATTGTAAAAACATATGAAGGAATGAGTGCAAAAGAAGTACATGCAGCAGAAGTTAAGAGAAATGTTGCTCCGAGTAAAGAAGTGATAAATGCTTTAGAGCAGGCAAACGACTGGTCTAAATATCGTTCAATTGAAATGACTGCAACAGGTTATACATCGGGGATTGAGTCAACCGGTAAGAGGCCAGGGCATCCAGAGTATGGTATTACATATTCAGGTGTCAAAGTGAAAAGGGATTTATATTCCACAATTGCTGCGGACTTACGCGTATTTCCGATTGGAACGATTCTATTCGTACCAGGTTATGGATATGGTGTAGTAGCTGATAAGGGCGGTGCAATAAAAGGAAACCGTCTTGATCTATATTATGATACGGTAAAAGATGTTTATAGCCAATGGGGTAAGAAAAAAGTCAATGTGTACGTAGTAAAAGTAGGAAATGGTAAGTTTACAGAAGAAGAGTTAACGATGTTAAATCAAGACGAAACGATGCAAGTGTTTCGTGGTCAATATTTAAAACAAAGATAGTCTAGTCGTAATTACGCTAGACTTTTTTTCTTGGCTTATTTCATAATAGAGGAGATTTTACACGTCATATAACTGTAGTTAGAATTGTCGCATTTTATCGAAAATAAAGTTATAATGGTGATAGAGAAATTTAGGGGGTCTGAACATGTTTCAAGTACAAAAAGAATTAGCAAGCCATGAAGCGGTAATTGTTGCCTTATTTGAAGAAGAGAAAACAAGTAGTTTTGTACAAGAACTGGACAAAGCGTTTGAAGGACAATTACAAGTTTTATTAGAAGAGAAAGAACTTTCTACTAAGAAGAAAGCTATTTCAAAAGTACATAGTTTAGGAAAAACAAATGTGAAACGTTATTATTTCGTTGGTTTAGGTAAGAAAGAATCTTATACGACGGAAACGTTACGTGTAGCTCTTGGTAAGGCATTTAAAACACTGCAAGCAGCAAAAGTACAAGATGCAGCAATCTTACTGGATTCTTTCGTAACAGAGAAATTAGATGTGATTGATGTAGCTCATATTGCAGCAGAAGTACAAGGTCTTGGTACATATGAATTAGAAACGTATAAATCAGATAAAAAGGATCGTGTGGAATTAGAGAAGTTTACGGCTATTACAGCGGAAGATGTACAAGAAATTGAAGCAGCATTAACAGTTGGCTACGTACATGGACGTGCAACAAATTCAGCTCGTACACTTGTAAATATGCCGCCAAACGTATTAACAGCGACAAAGCTTGCTGAGTATGCTGTTGAGTTAGCGGAGAAGTATGATATGGACTATAAAGTTCTTGAGAAAGAAGAGATGGAAGATCTTGGTATGGGTGCGTTGCTTGCAGTAAACCAAGGTAGTGTAGAGCCACCAAAAATGATCGCTCTTATTTATAAGGGAAAAGAAGAGTGGAAAGATGTCATTGGGTTCGTTGGAAAAGGTATTACATACGATACAGGTGGTTATTCTTTAAAACCACGTGAAGGCATGGTCGGTATGAAAGGTGATATGGGCGGTGCAGCTGCTGTATTAGGTGCGATGGAAATTATCGGTGAACTTCGCCCAGAACAAAATGTGATCGCTGTTATTCCTTCAACTGATAACGTTGTAAGTGGTACGGCATTTAAGCCAGACGATGTAATTACATCAATGAGCGGAAAAACAATTGAAGTATTAAATACGGATGCAGAAGGTCGTCTAGCTTTAGCTGACGGTATTACGTATGCCAAAAAACTTGGTGCAAACTACCTTGTTGATGTTGCAACATTAACAGGCGGTGTAATTGTTGCACTTGGAAACCATACGACAGGCGCAATGACAAATAATGAAGAGTTGTTTGAGCAAGTACTAGAGGCTTCTATGGAAACAGATGAGCCAATTTGGCAACTACCGATTTTTGATCGTGATAAAGAACGCGTTCGAAACAGTAAGTTTGCTGATTTAAATAACTCACCAGGTCGTGAAGGACATGCGGTTATGGCAGGTACATTCTTAGGCGAATTCGCTGAAGATACACCGTGGGTACACTTAGATATTGCTGGAACATCAGAAACAAAAGGCGCGCACGACTTAGGACCAGCTGGAGCAACTGGTGCAATGGTACGTACACTTGCAACACTCGTGGAGCGTTTCGGAGAAGAATAATTTTTTGAAGAAAAGGCTGTCTCAAATTTTTGAGGCAGCCTTTTTTATTGGTAATTTGATATAACTTCGTTTGCTACTACATTATTGAAAAAAATGTTTATAAAGAAATCGTATACAAAATCCCATTTAAAGCAAAAGAAGTACGGCCCGTTTCTTCAGAGACAACTAATATAAGTGCATCACTCTTTTCTGATAAGCCAATTGCAGCTCTGTGACGTGTTCCTAGTTCAGGATCAACTTCTGTACTTTTCGTTAAAGGAAGAATATTAGCAGCTGAGACAATATGATTATTTTTTACGAGAACGGCACCGTCATGAAGAGGGTTACCTGGATAAAATATTGATTCGAGTAATGGTGCAGTTAAATGAGCGTTTAATGTCGTTCCAGTTTGAATGAAAGCTTCAAGCGTCTCGTTTCGTTCTACAACGATAAGAGCACCATGTTTTCTAGCGCTTAAATGTTGGATAGCTGTCGTAATAAAAGATGAACTTTCCGTATAAGGTGATAAATATGCCTGAATATAGTATGTAGCTGCCAATGTTTGTACATTTGCCAACATATGATGAATATCTTCCATTTTGCATAAAATACATTCGTCTTCTTTATCGATTGCGTTCCTCATAATCGATAGTTCTCTTTCAGCAATTTCAATCATTTGCTTTGTTTGTATTTTGAGTTCTTCTGACAAGCCCCATTCGTGCATAATCCTCATTCCCTTTAGTGGAGTATTTAACAATAGTGTATACAAATATTCCTAGTAAAATCCTGCTAGATTTTATAAAATATTGAGATACAGCATGTTTTTTTCATATAATAAAGGTATGACGAGCGAGAGGAGAGAGAAGAATGAATTGGAAACAAGAATTTAGTCGCTGGCTTTCTTACGCACAATTAGATGCAGAATTAAAAGAACAGCTAGAAAATATGAAGCAAGATGAGAAGAAAATCGAGGATAGCTTTTATAAAAATCTAGAGTTTGGCACAGGTGGTATGCGTGGTGAACTTGGTGCTGGTACGAACCGTTTAAACGTATATACAGTTCGTAAAGCAACAAAAGGATTAGCAAGCTTTATCGAAAAATTAGGTGAGGAAGCGAAAAAACGCGGTGTTGTTGTAGCCTATGATTCTCGTCATAAATCACCTGAGTTCGCAATGGAAGTTGCTGCTACACTTGGTGCACACGGCATTACAACATATGTGTTTGAAAGCTTACGTCCAACGCCAGTACTTTCTTTCGCAGTTCGTCATTTACATACAGTAAGTGGAATCGTTCTTACGGCAAGCCATAATCCGCCTGAATATAACGGATACAAAGTATACGGTGAAGATGGTGGACAGTTACCTCCAAAAGAGGCAGATGAGTTAATTAGCTACGTAAATGCAGTAGAAGATGAATTAACAGTTGAAGTTGCTGATGTAGAGCAATTAAAAGCTGACGGTTTATTACATATTATTGGACAAGAAGTAGATGATGCATATGCTGCAGAATTGAACAATGTCATCATTAATAAAGAAATGGTGCAAAAGGTTGGTAAAGACTTGAAAATCGTCTTTACACCATTACACGGAACATCAAATATTTCTGTACGCCGTGGTTTAAAAGAAGTTGGATTTACAGATGTAACAGTTGTAAAAGAGCAAGAGTTACCAGATCCAAACTTCTCTACAGTAAAATCACCGAACCCAGAAGAGCACGCAGCGTTTGAGTATGCAATTCGTGACGGTGAAAAGGTAGGCGCAGATGTATTAATCGCAACTGATCCTGACGCAGATCGCCTTGGTGTAGCAGTGCGTAATCATAATGGTGAGTTCCAAGTATTAACAGGAAACCAAACAGGTGCATTAATGCTTGATTACTTACTATCTCAAAAGAAAGAAAACGGAACGCTTCCAGAGAACGGTGTCGTATTAAAAACAATCGTAACGTCTGAAATTGGTCGTACAATTGCAAAAGCATACGGTTTAGATACAATTGATACGTTAACTGGATTTAAATTTATCGGTGAGAAAATTAGACAGTATGAAGAAAGCGGACAATATGAATTCCAATTCGGTTATGAGGAAAGCTATGGTTATTTAATCCGCCCATTCTGCCGTGATAAAGATGCAGTACAATCTGTCCTATTTGCATGTGAAGTAGCTGCATACTACAAATCACAAGGGAAAACGTTATATGACGGTCTATTAGAAGTATTTGAGAAGTACGGCTTCTTCCGTGAAGACCTTGTATCGTTAACGTTAAAAGGAAAAGATGGAGCGGAAAAAATCCAAGAGATGATGGCAACGTTCCGTGAGAATCCTCCGAAAGAAGTAGCGGGCTTAACAGTCGTAGCAGTGGAAGACTACAAAGCAAGCATCGTTACATCTTTACAAGATGGACATAAAGAAGAGATTCACTTACCGAAATCAAATGTGTTAAAATATCAATTAGAGGATGGTTCATGGTTCTGCCTACGTCCATCTGGAACTGAGCCGAAGATTAAGTTTTACTTTGGTGTGAAAGATAGTTCTTTACAAAATAGTGAACAAAAGTTACTTACTATTAAAGAAGACATTATGAATCGTTTATAATACAAAGTAATTTTAAGTAGTAAGGAACAAAAGGGAGCGAAATCTCCCTTTTGTTTTATGTAGGAAATGATTGCTATTGATTCCGACAGGAGAGAGGGTATTTTGTGATGAAAAAAGTAAGAAAAGCGATAATCCCAGCAGCTGGATTAGGAACACGTTTTTTACCAGCAACGAAAGCAATGCCAAAAGAAATGTTACCGATAGTAGATAAACCGACGATCCAGTACATTGTAGAAGAAGCAGTGAAATCGGGTATCGAAGATATTATTATTGTTACTGGTAAAACAAAGCGTTCTATCGAAGATCATTTTGATAACGCATTTGAACTAGAACAAAACTTATTAGAGAAGAAAAAATATGAGTTGCTTGAAAAAGTACAAGCTTCTTCAAAAATGGTAGATATTCATTATATCCGTCAAAAAGAGCCGAAGGGACTAGGACATGCTGTTTGGTGTGCGCGTAAATTCATTGGTGATGAGCCGTTTGCAGTGTTACTAGGTGATGATATTGTCCAAGCTGAGAAACCGTGTTTACGTCAATTAATGGATGAGTATGAAAAAACACTTTCTTCTGTTATTGGTGTACAAACTGTTCCAGAGTCGGAAACACATCGCTATGGAATTATCGATCCATTAGAACAAGAAGGTCGTCGTTACCAAGTCCGCAATTTCGTTGAGAAACCAGCACAAGGTACAGCTCCTTCAAACTTAGCAATTATGGGTCGTTACATTTTAACGCCTGAAATCTTTATGTTCTTAGAACAGCAACATGTCGGTGCTGGTGGTGAAATTCAGTTAACAGATGCAATCCAAAGCTTAAATGAAATCCAACGTGTATTTGCTTACGATTTCGAAGGAAAGCGCTACGATGTAGGTGAAAAGCTAGGATTCGTTCAAACGACAATCGAAATGGCCCTGCAACACCCAGAATTACGTGATGACATGGTTGCAATGATGAAGAAAATTTTAGAAGAACAAGCGAATCAAGATTCATAATAAAAAAATGAGTTATTTCAGTATACTGAAATAACTCGTTTTTTTTATTATGAAATCGTTGAATGAGAATGCTGATAAGCAGAACGACGCACAGCATAGTATATGCGAGGTGCGATAATAGCACCGATAATTGTAAATGCAATATCTTTTACTGCAAACCACATCATAATCATCCAAGCAGCTTTATAGCTCATATTACCGTCCATAAAGAGATTGACTGCCCCGTACATGTAAGTAGTACCGATTATATAAGTTAAAATAATTCCTGTGAAAGAGGCAATTGCAAATGTAATGAATGTTGGTCTTTCTTTTTGTTCTACTAGTTTTCCCGACACATAAGCAACGATAATAAATGCGATAATAAAACCACCAGTAGGATCTAAAAGTGCTCCAAATCCAGCCTTGAAGTTAGCGAAGATTGGTGCGCCGGCTACGCCAACGAGCATATATACAGTCATGGATAAGGCACCAAGTCTACTTCCAAGAAGAAGACCTGCTAAAATTGCGAAAAATGGTTGCATAGATAATGGGATGCCTGCTACTTGAAGGAATGGTGCCCAAGATACAATATTTGCACCGATGGCCATAAGAGCAACGAACATGGCAGCTAATGCTAAATCTAAAACATGAAATCTCCTCATAATGTTAACCTCCTGTTGTTTTTAGGTTAACATTATCGTAGCGAAAATATTTACTTGTTGTCAATCAAAATATTTTGATAAGAAGGCTTTAAATAGTCTCTTAGCAACGTATATGGAATACGAAATTGCGGAATTCCACTTGAATAGGGAGCAATCTCATATAAAGGGAAATAAATGACGAGATTGTCTGGCTCTAAAAAGAAGTGAAACTTTTTCATACTCATTACCTTTTCAGTTGCATCAGGAAAATAAATGCTTTCATTTTGTTTAATTTGTCGTACAATCTCTGCACGGATTACATCTTTATAATTATCCTTTTGTTGAAACAAATCGTCTAAGTGCAGTACCTTTTTTTCGTTTAAATCAAATGTATTTGCCTTCCACGTATAAAGACCGTGTGCTCCGCCAGTATATTGATAGTAATTCACATATAGGCTAAGGAAAGGTGGTTTGTTTAAAGAGACTTTATAATCAACATTTGCTACGTACGGATGAAATGGTGTACTAGATCCTTCTGTCTCTTTATAATATTTTTTTGCTTCTTTTTCTAATTTGTTTTTAAATTTGTCGGTGGATTTTTTGTAGTATAAATTGAGTTTGTTTTGAAATTTAGAGTCAGAAAAGTTGTGAAAAGAAGGTCTATTTATTTGATATTCTATATAAGGTTTCTTACCTTTTTGCGTTACAGTCTTAACATCGATTGTCAGGTTAGATGCTTTGGCTGTTATTGCACAATTTGGTACAATAGTCAGCAAGGAGAACATAAGCAGTAATATACAAAATTTCTGTTTCATTTAGGTGAAGCCTCCTTATATAAGTGTTATAAGTAGTTTGAAAATAAATAGGTAAAATTATACATTTAATTAAAGTAAGAGAAGGGGGAAGCGATATGGCAAAAACTTTAATGGATTCACTTGGAATTGAGTTGTTAGAGATGACAGAAGATAAGGTGGTTGCTACGATGCCTGTTGATGAGCGTACGCATCAGCCGTTTGGATTTTTACATGGCGGTGCATCGGTTGCATTAGCGGAAACAGTGGCAAGTGTTGGTTCATACAATTTAATTGATCAAGAAAAATGTATTTGTTTCGGATTAGAAATTAATGCAAACCACATTCGTTCAAAGAAAGATGGAATTGTAACAGCGATCGGAACACCGATACATAGAGGACAATCGACAATGGTTTGGGATGTTCGCATTATTGATGAAAATGATGATTTACTATGTATATCAAGATGTACAGTAGCAATTAAAGAAAAACGTGAAAAGTAAAAAAGAGGCGCTCTTATGAGCAGCCTCTTTTTCTTATAATTAGAACTGGATTTTCTTCTCTAAGAAACCTTTTAGTTCACTAATTGGCATACGAACTTGTTCCATTGTGTCACGGTCACGTACTGTAACAGCTTTGTCTTCAACTGAGTCGAAGTCGTAAGTGATACAGAATGGTGTACCGATTTCGTCTTGACGACGGTAACGTTTACCGATAGAACCAGTTTCGTCAAAGTCTACCATGAAGTCTTTAGCTAATTCTGCGAATACTTCAGTAGCACCTTCAGATAGCTTTTTAGATAATGGTAAGATAGCTGCTTTGTATGGTGCTAAAGCAGGGTGGAAACGAAGAACTGTACGAGAATCGTTTTCTAATTGCTCTTCTTCGTATGCATCACATAAGAATGCTAATGTTACGCGGTCAGCACCTAAAGATGGCTCGATGCAGTATGGTACGTAACGCTCATTCGTTTGTGGATCAATATAGTTAAAGTCTTCGTTAGAGTGTTCCATGTGACGTTTTAAATCGAAGTCTGTACGAGATGCAACGCCCCATAGTTCGCCCCAACCGAATGGGAATTTGAATTCAATGTCAGTTGTTGCATTACTGTAGTGAGATAACTCTTCTTCACCGTGGTCACGAAGACGCATACTCTCTTCAGACATACCAAGTGAAAGTAACCAGTTTTTACAAGTTTCACGCCAGAATGCGAACCACTCTAAATCTTCACCAGGCTTACAGAAGAATTCAAGTTCCATTTGTTCGAATTCACGTGTACGGAATGTGAAGTTACCAGGTGTGATTTCGTTACGGAAACTCTTACCGATTTGGCCGATACCAAATGGAAGCTTTTTACGCATAGAGCGTTGAACGTTTTTGAAGTTTACGAAAATACCTTGTGCTGTTTCAGGACGAAGGAAGATTTCGTTTGTGCTAGACTCTGTAACACCTTGGAATGTTTTGAACATTAAGTTGAACTGACGGATTTCAGTGAATTCTTCACTACCGCAATCAGGGCATTTTACTTCATGTTCTTTCATTAAGTCAGCCATTTGGTCGAAAGTAAGACCGTCAACAACCATTTCGATGCCTTTTGCATCTAAAGCATCTTCAATTAATTTGTCAGCACGGTGACGAGCTTTACACTTTTTACAGTCGATCATTGGATCGTTGAAGTTACCAACGTGACCAGAAGCGATCCAAGTTTTAGGGTTCATTAAAATAGCTGCGTCTAAACCAACGTTGTGTGGAGATTCTTGAATGAATTTTTTCCACCAAGCTTTTTTAACGTTATTTTTTAATTCGATTCCAAGTGGACCGTAATCCCAAGTGTTTGCAAGACCACCGTAAATTTCAGAACCAGGGAAAACAAAACCGCGATGTTTCGCTAAGTTTACAACTTGTTCCATTGAATACATAAGAAAATCCTCCTTTTGAAAGTTAACGTATTGGCGATGACATACTCTGATACTTTGGAAACGAGCAGTATATGCTAAAAAGAACATAAAAAAACGCTCATCCCAAGGCTTATTTGCCTAGGGACGAGCGTTTGCCCGCGGTTCCACCCTAGTTGATACACAAAAGGTGCATCCACTTTATCATGTATTGCTCAGGACTGCCGTTTCCTTGCGGCTTCAGGCTTTCACTATCCCTGAATCGCTTTTTATGCAAGTACTTATAAGTCCGTCATCGCTACTTATATTAATAATAATGAACATATTCTAACACGTTCTTTTTTAAATCTCAATAGAGGAACGTGTCTATCTATGATAGAGTCTCGCCTATTTTTTCATTATTTATTCCGTAATTTTGCTTAATATGCTTAATTGCTTCACGCTTACTTAATGGAGCGAGTTCATTGTTTTGCACGTATTCCCAAACTACATCCGGATTTGTTTTTGCATATTCACGAAGGACCCAGCCAATCGCTTTTTGAATGAAAAATTCTTTTGAAGAATGTAGTTGTCCAATAATCCAGAAAAGAAGTTCTTCATCCATCTTTTGTTTATATTTTAGTTGGAATAAAATAGTGGCACGTTGTAACCATATGTTATCTGATGCAATCCATTTTGGAATATAGGCAGAAATTAATTCTGGATGTTTTAAAAAGATATCGCCTAAAAATGTAGGGACGATGCTATCGACAGAGTCCCACCAAGATTTTGTGACAATCAGTTCTTCTAAGAAGGGGATATGAGTTTCGTTTATATGCTTTTTATATTTTTGCATAATATCAAGTGCGGCCGCTTGGAATTCACGTTCTGTTAAGTCCCAAAGCTCACGTATGATAATTTGGAAGTCTTTTGGATTTGGGAGAGTATGTATTTGAATGATGTCTTTTAATAATTGACGTCTTTCCGGTGTTTGAATACCTAGAAAGGGGAAGTGATTTTTCATATAACGAGCCATAGGTTCTGCTTTTTCAGGATTTTGATGAGCTGTAAAATGCTCTTGTAATGCTTTTACAAATGGATGCATAGGTGTTGCTCCTCTCTTATTCTCTTTCTTTTCTTATTATACAAAGAGTTTGGATAAATTTTAAAACATAACTTGCAATGTAATGAAATATGTTGAAAGTAGAGAGGAGAGGATAAGATGGAGGATCAAGGCGTATTAGCAGGTTTCTTTGCTCTTAGTTTTGCGTTTATTCTTGTTATATTGATTTGGGCAATTATTTCATATTTGTTAACGGCTTTTGCACTTTATTCGATGGCGAAAAATGATGGTGCAACGGACGGGGTGCTTGCGTTTATTCCGTTTTTGAATAGTAAGACGTGGGGTGACTTAGCGAAAGATAAATTACCAGATTTTTTGAAAGAAGAAGCAGGGTGGAAAGTATTCGGCATATACGTTGCATGTTTTATTTTTAATTTCGTACCAATTATAAGTTTACTAGCAACAGCTGTATCGATTGTATTGTCCATTTACCTTATCTACGCTATTTTAGACAGATACGGAACGAACTCTATATTATTTACGATTATTCATGTAATCACATTTTCGGTGTTCTTACCGATTCATTTATTTATTATTCGAAATGAACCGGTGAGATATAAAGAATAGATTTTTCGTTTTTGTTGATAAGTCGATATATTTTATATATAAGTAAAAAAGCGCCCTGATTATCAGAGCGCTTTTTCTACTACATAAGGTAGCGTAAATAAATATAAATGTGAGAAATGATTAATGAAACGATCATAATTGGGAAACCGACTTTTAGGAAGTCCATGTAACTAAATTTATGTCCTTCGCGGCTCGCGATACCTGCAACGATTACGTTAGCAGAAGCTCCGATTAACGTTCCGTTTCCGCCCAGACAAGCACCTAGTGCTAATGCCCACCATAATACATCGATTTGTGCGTCAGATGGTGATAAGCCTAGCCCAACTGCCATATCGTTAATAAGTGGAATCATTGTTGCAACGAATGGGATGTTATCAATTGTTGCAGAGGCGATACCAGATACCCATAAAATAAGGATGGATGCGTAAGAAATATCTCCGCCTGTTATACCGATTACTTTTTGAGCTAACATTTTGATAAGACCGATATCGATAAGTCCTCCAACAAGTACGAATAGCCCTGCGAAGAAGAAGATTGTTACCCACTCTACGCTTGCAAATACTTCCTCAATTTCATGCTCTTTCACACCAATTAACATAAGTACAGTAGCACCAGTTAAAGCGATGATAGCTGCATCAACGTGGAAAATCGAATGAGTCATGAAACCTACAATTGTAAGTCCAAGTACTGTTAAAGATTTTTTCATTAATACTGGATCTTTAATGTATTGTTTTTCATCTAGGCTCATTAATTTCTTAACTTGTACAGGATCGGCAATTAATTGTTTGCGATACATAAAGTAAAGTATTATCGCTGTAACTGCAATAATAATAATTACGATTGGTGCTAGATTCAATAGGAAAGCATTGAAGTCTAAATGCTTATTGGCAGAACCAATCATAATGTTAGGTGGATCACCAATTAATGTTGCTGTTCCTCCAATGTTTGAAAAAATAATTTCAGAAAGTAAATAAGGAACAGGATTTACTTGCAGTATGCGCGTAATAGATAAAGTAACTGGAACAACAAGAAGTACAGTTGTAACGTTATCTAAAAATGCGGAGCCAAGCGCGGTAAGTAAGGAAAGTGAAATTAAAATTTTAATTGGATTTCCTTGAGCTCCTTTTGCTGCTTTAATAGCAACGTATTGGAAAACACCTGATTTACTCGTAATGTTCACCAAAATCATCATACCGATAAGTAACGTAATCGTTCCCCATTCAATATGTTTCGTAAAGGCGTTGTGTAAATCGACGACTCCCACAATTACCATGAGTGCTGCACCAAGAAGTGCGATGACAGCACGATTAATTTTTTCAGAAATAATAATGGCATATGTAATTAAAAAGACTGCGATAGCAAAATAATACTGCCAGTTAGCGAGTTCTTGCGTTGTTTCGTGCAAAAATCTCATCTCCTTTCATTCACTTTTTCTTAGTGTGTCAAAAATGTTCTAGAAGAAACACACATAACGTCATTATAAAGTAGGAAAATGGCGGATGTAAATGAAAGGGGGGATTTTGTCATATTTTCTGCATAGGTCATTTTTTCTTATTTTTTAAAATATTTGTGGGCATTTGACATATATATAAGATACATCCAATCTGAATATTTAAAATGGAATTAGCATTCGAGCTTGTTCGTGTAGGAGTGTCAAATAGAAAGGAATGACAAAAATGATAAGGAAGGGATCGTATGGATGAACAACGATTTTTATTTTTAGACTTTGAGTTTACGATGCCCCAGCATAGAAAGAAACCGAAAGGATTTTTTCCGGAGATTATTGAGGTAGGACTCGTTTCAGTTGCTGGCTGTAAGGTAGAAGATACGTATTCATCACATGTCAGACCGAAAACATTTCCCTCTTTAACGGATCGATGCAAGAAGTTTTTAGGAATAAAACAAGAAGTCGTGGATAAAGGGATTTCATTTCCTGAACTCGTTAAGAAGCTTGCAGAATACGAAACGAAATGTAAACCGACAATTGTAACGTGGGGAAATATGGATATGAAAGTGCTGAAGCATAATTGTGAAATGGCAGGGATAGCTTTTCCATTCTTCGGGCAGTGTCGTGATTTATCGCTTGAGTATAAGAAGTTTTTTGGAGAAAGAAATCAAACAGGATTATGGAAAGCAATTGAGGCGTATGGAAAAGTAGGGACAGGGAAGCATCATTGTGCGCTTGACGATGCGATGACGACGTACAATATTTTTAAACTAGTAGAAAAAGATAAAGAGTATTTAGTAAAACCAGCACCTCCAACGTTAGGGGAACTCGTTGATTTTTCAAAAGTGTTAAAGAAAGTGAGCACACAGTAACGACCAAATTGCACAGTATGTAATTTGGTCGTTTTGTTTTTTTAAAGTTTGTAGTCCTTTTTTAACTGTTCTAATGTTTCTAGACTACGAACCGCAAAAGGTGAATCATCTTCAGAAAATGAATTCATTTGAGTTTCCAATGCTAATTTTAGTGACTCGGTATAATCCGGAATTTCTCCTTCATATTTCTTTACCATTTGCTCTGGAATGTTCGTTTGCTCACGATAAGCTAAAGCGCGTCTTTCGTGGAAAAATGGCACGTCAGCTTGTTTTACGTTATGTAAGTCACCTTGCACCGGATGTTTTAAAACAGCTAATACTTTTACGACATAACTACCAGGACGGCTATTTGTAATTTCGCCTATGTATTTTCCTGTTTTATAAATACCAGTAACGATTTCGCCAATTTTAAATGTTTCTCTCATATTTTTCACCTCAAGTTTATAGTAAGGAAAGTACGGGAAGGAGTCAAAGAAATCATTCGTTTTCAGAACGCCCCTTGAGAATATGGATAGGTTCCACTATAATTTAAAATGATATAACAGAAAATTCTGATGTTTTATAAATCCTATAATAAGGAGTGTTCTATATGATGCCTTTATATTTTCCGGAAGATAAAACAGAATATATTATTCCAGGGATTGTTTGCGTTCTATTTATTATCGGTGCTATTGCCACGTGGCGCATGTTTATTCGTGTATCAAAAAGAGAAGCAGAGCGATTACAGAAAGTTGAAGAAAAACTATTAGCTGAAAAGAAACAGTAACGTATTTTTGTATGTTTCCCTCTATGCTCGGACAATCTAAGGGCAGAATATATTTTGGAGGGAATAGAATGAAGAAACGGCTTTTTTTCAGTTGTTGTTTATTATTTCTGATGGCAGGTTGTGACCAAGGAAAGCCGAAAGAAATTGAAGTGAAATTACATAATGCTTCAGGAGATGAAGTAGGGACTGCGAAAGTAGTTCAACAAACAAGTGGAGTGAAGATTACGATTAAAGGGGAAGGTTTCACGCCAGGACCACACGGACTACATGTACATGAAATCGGAGAGTGTAAGGCACCTCGTTTTGAATCATCTGGGAATCATTTTAATCCCGATGATAAAAAACATGGTCTTCTTAATCCGAAGGGTGCAGAAAACGGTGATTTACCGAACGTAGTTGCAGACGGTTCTGGAAAGATTAAAGCGGAAATCGATGCACCCCACATTACAATTGAAGAAGGAAAAACGACGATTCATAGAAAAGATGGAGCGTCTATTATTATTACAGAAAATCCTGATGATGGTATGACACAGCCGACAGGTAAATCAGGGGATCGAATTGCTTGTGGCGTAATTGTAAAAAAAGCATCGGATATGAAGAAAAAATAAAAGCTACCGTGAATGGTAGCTTTCTTTGTGAAATGTAATTGAAAATATATCAGCGATTATTGGAATATATCGACTTACCGACAAAATATGACAAAGGAGTCTGTCCAAGAATGATTCGGGACAGACTCCTTTCTTATTATGAAAACGTATGACGCAGTCTGTTTAAAATTTCTTCTAAAACAGATCGTGGACAGCCGATGTTAATTCGAATATGTTCTTCGCCACCTAACCCGTATTTCTCACCAGGTTCAACAATGATTTTTCCTTTTTCCTCAAGTAGTGCGGTACGCTCGTTTTGAGAAAGCTTTAGACGAGAACAATCAATCCATAATAAAAAGCTACCTTCAGGCTTCGTTACGGAAAGAGCAGATATGTGAGTTTTAATATATTCACAAGCAAATTGAGCATTATCTTCTATATATAATCGAATTTCGTTTAGCCAATCATTACATTCTGTATAGGCACTTCGCATCGCTGTATAAGCGAAGATATTTAACCCGTGGAAGCCTTGTCTATACTGGATAGCTGTAAAGGCGTGACGGAGTTTTTCGTTGGGAATGATAATAATCGACGCTTGTAATCCAGCGATATTAAATGTTTTACTTGGAGCCATACAAGTGATAGTGCGCGCTGCTAATTCTTCAGATAAGGAAGCGAACGGTGTATGTGTATGGTCTGCATAAATGATATCGGAATGAATTTCATCCGCGACAACGATTACGTTATATTTAGTACATAACGATCCGAGCTGCACAAGTTCCTCTTTCGTCCAAACGCGTCCGATGGGGTTATGAGGGCTACAAAGAAGCATGAGTTTGACGCCTTGCTGAAACTGCTTTTCTAAATGCTCGAAGTCTATCACATATGTATCATTTTGTTTCTGTAATGGACTCACACATAACTGCCTATTATTTGTTGTGACCATTTCGAAAAATGGAGGATAAATAGGTGGTTGTACGAGAACGGATTCGTTTTCTTTTGTAAAAGCCTGTATGCTCGTACTAAGAGCTGGAACGATCCCTGCACTAAAGACGATCCATTCTTTTTGAATGTCCCAGTCGTATTGTTGTTTTGTCCAGTTACAAATAATATCCCCAATATTTTCAGGGGGAAGTGTATAGCCAAAAATCGGATGTTCGATCCGTTGTTTTAAGGCAGTTTGAATTGGTTTTGGTACTTCAAAATCCATATCAGCAATCCAAGCATGGATAAGTTCTTCGTTTTTATATGTATCCCATTTTATACTATGCGTTCCACGTCGATTGATTGCTTTATGAAATAGTTGCATAAGTTTGCCCCCTTCTTCTGTAAAACCAATAAGTTACGAAAGTTCTCTCTCTTCTTATAGAATAGCTGATGTGATAGGATAAAGAAAAGTATTAAAAAGTGAAAAGGCGGGAAGCGAATGGGTACATATGAAAAGATGATAGAGGTTGTGAAGAATTGGGATCCGTTTCAAATGGGACCGGAGTTTTATGAAACAGAAGCGAGCGATGTTGTGAACGTCGCAAGTGTGTTTGATGATCCAAAATACATCGCAAAGAAGATTCAACATATATACTTTATGTCTTTTGAGGAAGTACCTGCGCTTGAAAAATGTGAGAAGTTAGCTGTGGAATTACTTGTAATAAAAGAAGGCGGAAGTTGTTCATTATAGGCTGTCGGAATTTCCGACAGCCTTTTTTATATTATCCCGCTATTTGCTTGGTAGTAAGACCCCACCTCAAAATTCAGCGGAAGCAAAGAAGTTAGGTCAGGACTAATTAAATTTTCACTTTATTGCGCGGAAAAAGCGATAATTTCTTCATAAACATGTTTAGGCTTTTCTTCAGGTAGTAAATGTCCTGTATTTTCGTAAGAAATAAATTTTGAATTCGGTAAATCTTTGTGTAGACGATGACCTACATGTACAGGGACGACGCGGTCTTTTTCACCCCAAATGAGCAAGATAGGTGTTTCGATTTTTTGTAATTCAGTTGAAGATAAGTCACCTTCACGGTCTCGTATCATGCGAGTTAAAGCGGGAAATATACGGTCGTCATAAAAAGGAGCGGAGTAACCTTTTTTCATTTCATCGTCAATTAATGAGTGATCATGAACGACATTCATTAAGTTATGAACGATGCCGCGCCTAATAATCCAGTTCTTTACGTATAAATGAAAGAACGGTAAATAAGAAGAGTATAGTAAAGGTAAGGTTGCACGTGCTAAATAGCTAGAGCTGCATAGTAAAATCGTCTTTGAAATGAGTTCAGGACGTATACGGTTTACATAGAGAGAAATTTGCCCACCCATAGAATGTCCAACTAATACAATGTTTGAGAGAGATAAATGTTCAATTAAATCAATAATAATCGTTGCTAAATTATGATAAGAATACTTAAACAGATGAGACTTATCACTTTTTCCGAACGGTGGTAAATCAAGAGCAATGACTGTTCCTTCCTTCGATAGTAAAGGAATGAGGCGGCGGTAACTGAATGAGGAAGATAAAAAGCCGTGAACGAGTACGAAAGTAGGACGTTCTGTTTTATTATCATGTTCATACAATTCGTAATGAACAGTAGTGCCGCGAGTGGAAAAAGTGAAATAAGGACAAGTATATTCATGATTCATTTTTTGTCACTCCATTGATTTTTGTTCATATCATCTCCAAGGAAGAAGAAAATATGTTAACAAAAAAAGGCAAGATGACGATGTCATCTTGCCTTTCACTTATTCGGTATTACCCGCGCACAATATTAGGCGGTGTTTTTCCTTGTAATCCTGCAACTAAATTTTCAGCGGCGGTCATAGCCATTTGCTGACGAGTTTTTAATGTTGCAGATCCGATGTGTGGTAAAGTCACAACATTTTGTAATGATAAGAGTGGATTATCTTTTTGAATCGGCTCTTGTGTAAATGTATCGATACCTGCTGCAAAGATTTTCTTTTCTGTTAAAGCATGGATTAACGCTTCTTCATCTACTGTTTTGCCGCGAGAAGCATTAATGAAGATTGCTGTGTCTTTCATTAATGAAAATTCCTTTTCTCCGATAAGGTGATATGTTTCATCTGTTAATGGAGTAAGAAGAACAATAAAGTCAGACTGCTTCAGTAGCGTCTGTAAATCACAATATGTAGCATCGAATTTTTGTTCAGCTTCTTCTTTACGACGGCGGTTATAGTAAAGAACATTCATATCAAATCCGAATTTTGCTCGTTTTGCAACGGCTTCTCCAATTCGGCCCATACCGATAATACCAATTGTGCTATGGTGTACATCTAGTCCGAAGTGTTCTTTTCCGATTTCAGCGTTCCATTCACCATTTTTCACGTAAGAATCGAGTTCGCAAACGCGGCGCCCAGCTGATAGCATAAGGGCGAAAACGAGATCAGCTACTGTATCATCTAATACGTATGGTGTATTCGTTCCGATAACATTTCGGTTTTTCATCGCTTGTAAATCAAAATTATCGTAACCGACAGAAATGTTGCTCACTACTTTTAAGTTAGGAGCTACTGTCAGTAATTCTTCATTAATAGCAGATCCGAAATTTAATAACCCATCTTTATCTTGTATTTTCTCTAATAGAATATCACGAGGTACTTTCTCATTTTGATCCCATTTTTCATAATCACAGTGTTTTGATAAATAGTTTTCTACAAATGTTGGAACTGGTTCAGCAATATAAACTTTTGGTTTCACGGTTCCATCCCCTTTCGCTTTATCCCACATTTTTCCGCTGATTAAAGTTTCACTTTATTTTGACATAATTCAATAGAAAAATCTTCTTTTCAAACTGGAAAGGGTATTTGTATAATTTAGACACAAACGAAAAGGAAGGATGATTTATATGGTGACAGAAAAAGAATTAGAATTATTAGCTTGTCTTGAAAAGAGTAGTCGATTATCTGTAGATACATTAGCGAAGCTGTTAAATATAGAAGTAGAAGAAGTAAAGAAGATGGTTGCAAGATTAGAAAATGAAAAGATTATTGTGGATTATGTAACACATATTGATTGGACGAAAGTGAAAGAGCATACAGGTTTAACGGCAATGATCGATGTGAAAGTTACGCCAAAGCACGGCGTTGGGTTTGATGCGGTTGCTGAACAAATTTATCGTTATTCAGAAGTGAAATCCGTTTATTTAATGTCAGGAACATATGATCTTTCTATTACATTAGAAGGGAAAACGATGGGGGAAGTAGCGATGTTTGTTTCTGAGAAATTAGCAACAATTGAATCTGTCGTTTCTACAACTACTCATTTCATTTTGAAGAAGTATAAACATGAGGGCGTTATTTATGAAAAAGACGATGATGATAAGCGAATTGTGGTGACACCATGAAGCAATTTGAACTATCTAGATCAGCAGAATCTTTAAAACCATCTGGTATTCGAAAATTTTTTGATTTAGCAGCAAATATGAAAGGTGTTATTTCCCTCGGGGTAGGAGAGCCGGATTTTGTTACACCTTGGAATGTAAGGCAAGCATGTATTCGTTCTTTGGAACAAGGGTATACGTCATATACAGCAAATGCAGGATTATTGGAGCTCCGTCAAGAAATAGCAAAGTATCTAAAAAAACAATTTGCAGTATCTTATGATCCAAGTGATGAAATCATTGTTACAGTTGGAGCGAGCCAGGCGTTAGATGTAGCGATGCGCGCCATTATAAATCCTGATGATGAAGTGCTCATTATTGAACCAAGCTTCGTTTCTTATGCACCACTTGTGACATTAGCTGGAGGAGTTCCGGTTCCTGTGACGACTACGTTAGAAAACGAGTTTAAAGTACAACCAGAACAAATTGAAGCAGCTATTACAGCGAAAACAAAGGCAATTTTACTTTGTTCACCAAATAACCCGACAGGTGCAATGCTAAATAAATCCGAGCTTGAAGAAATAGCAGTGATTGTTGAGAAGTACAATCTAATTGTATTATCTGATGAAATTTATGCAGAGCTTGTATACGACGAAGTATATACGAGTTTCGCGAGTATTAAAAATATGCGTGAGCATACGATTTTAATTTCAGGATTTTCAAAAGGATTTGCGATGACAGGATGGCGCCTCGGTATGATTGCAGCTCCTGTTCAATTTTCAGAATTAATGCTCAAAATCCATCAGTATTCAATGATGTGTGCACCGACGATGTCTCAGTTTGCAGCACTTGAGGCGTTACGCGCAGGGAACGATGAAGTAATTCGAATGAGAGATAGTTATAAGAAGCGTCGTAACTTCATGACGACATCTTTCAATGAAATGGGCTTAACGTGTCATGTGCCAGGCGGAGCATTTTATGTTTTCCCTTCTATATCTTCAACAGGATTATCTTCAGCGGAATTTGCAGAACAGTTATTGCTGGAAGAAAAAGTGGCCGTTGTCCCTGGTAGCGTATTTGGCGAAAGTGGTGAAGGTTTTATTCGTTGTTCTTATGCGACGTCGCTTGAACAACTTATGGAAGCAATGAAGAGAATGGAACGGTTTGTCGAAAATAAAAAAAGGACAAAACGTAATACGTTTTGTCCATAAAAGGGGGGGAATACTAGAAAGCCATGTGTTAGTAGTCTATCCCAATATTGGAGAATTATACTTCTTTAAGGGAAATTTTTCATGAATTTTGAATGAGTTCTGTCATAGTGGTATAATTTACTAATATAAGGTATACGCATTCTAGATAACGTTATCTAGAATGCGTACTAACCAATCGGATATTTAAAATAAATATATCTGCTTTGCTCTCTATAATTGTAGAGAGAATGGTAAACGTATGGGAGTGTTTCATATGTCAGAACAATATACAACAGGAGTGGTTGTAACAGGGAAAGTGACTGGAATTCAAGATTACGGTGCGTTTGTAGCGTTAGATGCAGAAACACAAGGACTTGTGCATATATCTGAAATTACAAATGGATATGTAAAGGATATTCATGACTTTTTAAAAGTCGGCGATACAGTAGAAGTAAAGGTACTTTCAATTGATGAAGAGCACAGAAAAATGAGTTTATCGTTAAAAGCGGCGAAAAGAAAGCAAGGAAGGATTCTTATACCGAACCCATCTGAAAACGGATTTAATACGCTGCGAGAAAAGTTGGCAGAATGGATTGAAGAGTCCGAGTTAACAAAGTAAAAGAGGAACGCATATGAGCGTTCCTCTTTTACTTTATCTTATGATATATATTTGCAAATATGATTGCATGCAATCATATTCGTATGTCGGAGGTGAAAGGACATACTGATTATCGAATTTCGTTTGTTTCTGGGTGCGTACCAAGATTTTCAGATGGTTTAAACAGTAAACCAAGGTTGATAAGCCCAGATATACCAACGATGCCGTAAATAATACGTGCAAGAGCTGAATTTTGTCCACCGAAAATGGCTGCTACTAAGTCAAACTGGAAAAACCCGATTAGTCCCCAGTTCACAGCGCCAATTACAGTAAAGACTAATGCGATACGTTGCAGAGTACTCATGAAAAAGCCCCCCTTTTAATTGTGAAGCATGAGCAAGCGATGAGTTAATTAACTCTTTTATAGAATGGGGTAGTTATGTTGTTTTTATACATAAAAAATGTTCGAAAGACGATGTATATACATCTATACCGAAAAATACGAATTTTTATGCAAAAAATGAACTTTTTCTAAAAAATATATATTGGTTACGTTTACAATGTTTGAATCGCTTGATTTACAACTTCAGTTTCGCTAAAGTGAATACAGAAATACATATCCATAATTGGAGGGAAAAAGATGAGTACACATGTAACGTTCGACTATTCTAAAGCGTTATCCTTCATCGGTGAACATGAAATCACTTATTTACGTGATGCAGTGAAAGTAACACATCACGCAATCCACGAAAAAACTGGAGCTGGGAACGATTTCCTTGGGTGGGTAGATCTTCCGCTTCAATATGACAAAGAAGAATTCGCTCGCATTCAAAAATGCGCAGAAAAAATTAAAAATGACTCTGACATTTTACTTGTTGTAGGTATTGGTGGTTCTTACTTAGGAGCACGCGCAGCAATCGAAATGTTAAACCATTCTTTCTACAACACGCTTTCTAAAGAACAACGTAAAACTCCACAAGTGCTATTTGTTGGACAAAACATTAGCTCCACTTACATGAAAGATTTAATGGACGTATTAGAAGGTAAAGACTTCTCTATTAACGTTATTTCCAAATCAGGTACAACAACAGAGCCAGCACTAGCATTCCGTATTTTCCGTAAGTTATTAGAAGAAAAGTATGGAAAAGAAGAAGCTCGCAAACGTATTTATGCAACTACAGATAAAGCACGTGGTGCATTAAAAACATTAGCTGATAACGAAGGTTACGAAACATTTGTTATTCCGGATGATGTTGGAGGTCGTTTCTCTGTATTAACGCCAGTTGGTTTATTACCAATCGCAGTAAGTGGCTTAAATATTGAAGAGATGATGAAAGGTGCAGCTGCTGGTCATGATGACTTCGGAACATCAGAACTAGAAGAAAACCCAGCTTACCAATACGCAGTCGTTCGTAATGCTTTATACAATAAAGGAAAAACAATTGAAATGCTTGTTAACTATGAGCCAGCACTTCAATACTTCGCTGAGTGGTGGAAACAGTTATTTGGTGAAAGTGAAGGGAAAGATCAAAAAGGTATTTTCCCATCTTCAGCAAACTTCTCAACTGACTTACACTCATTAGGTCAATACGTTCAAGAAGGTCGTCGTGACTTATTTGAAACAGTTCTTAAAGTAGGTAAATCTATACATGAACTAACAATCGAATCCGAAGAAAACGATTTAGACGGATTAAACTACCTTGCTGGTGAAACTGTAGACTTCGTAAACACAAAAGCATACGAAGGTACATTACTTGCACATAGCGACGGGGGAGTACCAAACTTAATCGTCAATATTCCTGAATTAAATGAGTACACATTTGGTTACCTTGTATACTTCTTCGAAAAAGCATGTGCGATGAGCGGCTACTTATTAGGCGTAAATCCATTTGACCAACCTGGAGTAGAAGCATACAAGAAAAACATGTTTGCTTTACTTGGTAAACCAGGATTTGAAGAATTAAAAGCAGAATTAGAAGAGCGTTTAAAATAATAAAAAGCGGCCGTAATCCGGCCGCTTTTTATTATTTCATCGAAAAGTCCATTAGTATATTCAAACTAGAGTGGGTATGCTAAAGAAAAAGTCTAGGAGGGATGGGCTTGATTCCGATTCAATCAAATTTAGAGGGACGTACATATGCGTTATATAAGTTAGAAGAAATAATGAAGCCACTTGGGTATAGCATTGGCGGCAATTGGGATTATGAGAAAGGATGCTTTGATTATAAAATTGATGAAGAAGATGGCTATCAATTTTTACGAGTACCATTTACAGCGGTTGATGGAGAACTAGATGTACCTGGTGTAGTAGTTCGTCTTGGAACGCCGTATATTCTTTCGCACGTATATCAAGACGAACTAGATGATCATGTTAATACTTTAACAGCCGGAACGAGTGGAATGGATCAATTTGCTGAGCCGAAAGATCCAGATGGAGATGTAAAAAGAAAGTATATCGATATTGGGAAAGTACTCATGCAAGAACTAGAAAAACATTTTACTAATGGTGAATAACAATGAGTATGTCGCTTTGAATGAGAACAAAGGAATGAACTGGATTAATCATATATTGTTCGTCGCGCTTTATACCTAGTAAGAGAATATTTTGCTTTAAAAGAGTATAGCTACAATTTGCAAACGTTTGTCCGGTGCAGGAAGATGGAAGTTCCATCAGTTGTAATTTATTATCAGAGATTTCATTGTAAAGTGAAAATAGTACACCTGAAATGGAAGGGAATAAAAGAGAAGCGGTAAATACATAGCTCGTTAATTTATTTCCTTCTATAATTTCTGATGCGCCAGCTCTCGTTGCATTTTGTATTTGTTCAGAAGTAAGAAGTTCAGCGATGCAGTGAATGTTTGGGTTGAGCCCTTTTGCGGTTAAAATATTTAAAATGGACTGTGTATCAGCTAAGCTTTCGTTTTTTTCTTTATCAGCAGTTATTAATATAGTGTGAGCGGTTGTAATATTAGCTTTTAATAATGTTTGATCGTGATGGGGGCATCCTTTTATAAATTCTAAATGATGAAATGGTTTTGGCAGTAAAGAAAGTGTTTCATCAATTAAAACGATATCCAGGTTAGGTTGTAAGATGTGCATTTGTTTTACAACATGTTTTGCCCGTTCGTTCCAGCCGACAATAATCATATGACTGTTAGAAGTCGCGGCTTCTTCTCCTTTAACTTTCATATATTGTTTATTAATCATATCAGTGGCGAATAGCACCATATAATAAGAACAAAAACCAGTTCCAAATAAAATAATACCCATACCGATAAGTTTGCCGATTAGTGTATGCGGGGCAAAGTCACCATAGCCAACAGTGAAAATTGTAACGATTGACCACCAAATTCCATCAAACCATGTGGTAAAGTGAGATGGTTCTAATCTATGTATAAGAAAGCCGGAAAAAGCGGTAAGTATAATAATAAAACAAATTAAACGAAAAATAATGGAATCACGAAATGTATCTACTAATTTTGGACGGGATTTCAATTGCCAATTCCTCCTTATTTTGCAGGACTACATTCATTGTTGCCATTATAGAAAAAAGAAAAACTCTCTAATTTATAAAGAGAGTTTGTTTTACGTTACATACTTTCCACTTCAGTTTGTTGAACACTTTCAAGATGCTGGAGAGC